>JAOZVK010000185.1 GCA_029938185.1 Bacteroidales bacterium
GTTTTTAAGAATAAAAAAAGTGTCAACTACTTTTTGTAATTTATGAAAAATACCATAATTATCATGCAAAAGCAATATTAAAAGGTCTAAGACCTTAACTTTAAAAAAAAAGAAATGGAAAAAAGAACAATTGTAACAATGCCAGGAGATGGAATTGGTAATGCTGTACTTGAAGAAACAATAAGAGTTTTAGATGCAGCAGGTTTTGATGCACAATATGTTAATGCAGATATTGGTTGGGAATTTTGGAAAGAAGAAGGTAATCCATTACCTGAAAGAACTATTGAACTTTTAGCTAAGCACAAAATAGGTTTATTTGGAGCTATAACATCAAAGCCTAAAGATGATGCGGCAGCCGAATTAAATGATGATTTAAAAGATAAAGGATTTGTTTATTCTAGTCCTATTGTTGGTTTGAGACAGTATTTTAATTTAGATATATGTGTTAGACCTTGTAAAACATATGAAGGTAATCCTTTAAATTTTATTAGAAGAGGCAAAAATTCAATTGAAGAACCTGTTGTTGATGTTGTTATTTTTAGACAAAATACTGAGGGGCTATATGGTGGTGTTGAGTGGTCTAATCCTCCTGACAATGTTTATAATGCATTAAAAACACATCCAAAATTTGTTAAAAATTTTAGTAAAACTCCAAAAGATGAAATATCGGTTTCAACTCGCATATTTACTAAGAAAGCAACAGGCAGAATATTAAAAGCTGCATTTGAATATGCAAAAAAATATGATTATAAGTCTGTAACTGTTTGTGAAAAACCAAATGTTATACGCGAAACTTCAGGTATGATGTTTAAACTTGCCCAAGAAATACAAGCAAGCGAATATCCAGATATTGAACTTTGGAATACAAATATTGATGCTCAAATGATGTGGCTAACCAAAAATCCTGAAAACTATGGAGTTATTGTAGCCGGAAATATGTTTGGAGATATAGTTTCTGATGGTTTTGCAGGACTCATTGGAGGTTTAGGTTTTGCATGTAGTGCAAATATTGGAGATCAACTTGCTGTATTTGAACCAACACATGGCTCGGCTCCAAAATATGCTGATTATGATGTTTCAATAGTAAATCCAATAGCAATGATTGAGTCTGCATGTATGATGTTAGACCATATTAATGAGAAAACTATTTCAAAAAAAATACGAAAAGCAATTTCTGAAATAATAAAAGAAGGTAAGGTTAAGACATATGATATGATGAAAATGACTGGAAAAGCAAATGTAATTGAAAATGGAGCAGCTTCGACAACTGAAATGGCCGATGCTATAATTTATAAATTAGGCTTATAAGTAGGTTATCATATAAAATCGACACTTTGTAAAGTTATAACTTATTGTAATTCTGGTGTAAACAAAATTATCAATTGTTTATTATCAATTGTCAATTACTTAGAGTTTTTTTACTTTGCTTATACCTATATAATTTTACTATTATTTATTAGTATGCTAAATTTTTTAATATAAACAAAATGAATGAAGAAGTATTAAAGCTATGGCCTGAAATAAACTGGATTAAAGATGACGATTTAAGGCAAAAAACAGCAAAAGCATGGGAGCTGGCATTAGAACGAAGTGTATTAGATCACAATGATTTAAATAAAATACCATTTACTCTTTTAGTACCAGATGTTAAAGTGTCGTTTATGGCACATAAGCGTGCAGTAGTTCATATAGCTAGAGAAAGTGCTTTGAAAATTATAGAATTTTTTGAAGATGAATTGCCCTTAGATTTAGATGTTGTTGTTGCAGGAGCTATACTTGCTGATGTTGGTAAACTTCTTGAATATGACCTTGATGAAAATGGAAATACAATTCAGGGTACATATGGAAAATACTTGAGACATCCGTTTTCGGGAGTTTCATTGGCAGAAGAATGTGGTATTATGCCTGAGGTTTGTCATATTATAGCTGCACATGCCAACGAAGGAAATTTGGTGAAACGAACAACTGAAGCATATATAATTCATCATGCTGATTTTATGACTTATTTACCATTCAAAAACAGATTGAAAATATAAGATTTTAGAACAATATTTTATAAAAACTTTGTGGTTAAATTATTATTAACCACAGAGTTTTAAATTAAAAAACTCGAAGAGTTATTATTGTTTTTGAAAAGTTAGCAAAGTAATTACTTCCATTTTATTAACTTTCTCATTAACAGAAAGAATCATATTTGAAAATGTTAATTCTTTGATAAATAATTCATCTTTTTGTCCTCCTCCTTCAGGTTCAAGAAACAAAATACTTCCATCGTCCTCAATAGACCATTGTCCTATTTCGGGTTGAGGCGTAAAACCAATTCTTTCAAATGTGAAATCATCATTAAAAGTTACTGATGCATTTTGCATCATCGCATTAATATTTTGAGCTGCTAATGCACTATCTTGTTTGTTTCTTTTAAGATTATCATTATAATCTACGACTTTCCATGTTCCTACAATTGCCTGTTCTTTTTCACTTTTTACAAATGTATCGTATAGAAAATATCCAACAATAATTGCGGCAAAAATTGCAAATGCAGCTATATAGTATTGTTTTTGTTGCTTATCAGATTTATTATTTGTTGTTTCGCGTTGTGTTCTTTTTATTGGTTTTTCATCTGTAAATTCTTCTATTACCTCAAGTAGTATTTCATATGCTTGGTCAAAGCCATCTTCGTGAGCATCAACCCAGTCTAAGGTATTAAAAAGATATTGATTTGATATTGTTTTTGGAATTTCTCCTACTTTAAATGGAATGATTGGTTTTTCGGACTCTTCGGCAGTTTCGTATTCTTTAATTATTATTTCGGAACTATCTTCATATTTCGAATAAATCAAGATAAATAATTCTGATTCATCAATTGCTTGCTTAATTGCGTCATTTGTTCTTACACCACTTGGCAAATCTCTTGGATTTATCCAGCATGAATATCCGTCTGATTCTAATTTTGATACAAGTCTTTTTGCTGTTTTTTTGTTTTCTTTTGAATAACTTATATATAATGATTTCATTAGTTGTGTGCTTTTAAATTTTTATCAAGGTTTTCTACCTATTTAATTATTCTTATAATGACAGCTTACACGTTTTAGTATTGTACATTATTTTATTTTTTTGACAGTATTTACAGTATTTACAGGATTGATTTTTATCCTGTTACGAAATACCTGTTGTACAATACTGTCCAACTTTACGTGGGTAACCTAAAGACATATAATCAATTATATATCAGAAAAATAAGTTTTTCAAAAATAGGTAAAATCCTTTGTGTGTATACTTTCTATTGCTTAACTAATGTTATTGTTGTTTTGGCTCCTTTATCCGACTCATCTGTAAAAACAATTTTGCTTGAACTAATTTCTTGAATAGTTGATGTATTTGTTTTTCCATTGTCTTCTTCAACAGTTAAAGTTTTTCCATCGTCATTCAAACTCCATTTTCCAGTTGTATTTTTTTCAGAAATCTTAGTTTCCAAAGTACCATCTTCGTTAAATGTAAATGATGAGCTTTTTTTCATTTCGTCCATCATTTTTTTATACATTTCTTTGTGCTCTTCTGGAATTTCTTCTGTTGTTTCAATATTATCAATTTTCCATGTTCCAATAATCATTTTACTTGGACTTTCTGAACAAGAAGCAATGATACCAACAAACAACATGATTAACACATAGTTAACAAATCTTTTCATAGTTTTATATTTAAATTATTATCAAAAATTTGAGCAAAATTACTAAACTCTCTAATATATACCCAATAAACTTTAATGTTTTTTCTATTATTCCCCAATTATTTTTACTAAAACTCTTTTTCTCCGTTTTCCATCAAATTCTCCATAGAAAATCTGTTCCCATGGACCAAAATCTAATTTTCCGTTTGTAATTGCAACCACAACTTCTCTTCCCATAATTGTTCTTTTTAGATGTGCATCTGCATTATCCTCAAAACCATTGTGTTTATATTGTGAATATGGTTTTTCAGGGGCTAATTTTTCTAACCATTTTTCGTAATCGTGGTGTAAGCCAGATTCATCATCGTTTATAAATACACTTGAAGTTATATGCATTGCATTAACTAGCACTAAGCCTTCTTTAATATTGCTTTCATTTAAACATTTATTTACATTAGGAGTTATATTAATTAACTCTCTACGTTTGGTTGAGTTAAACCAAAGTTCCTTTCTGTATGATTTCATATTTTTAATTATTGTTATACAAATATTATTAGTCAATAATAAATTTCCATAATAAAATGGGACTTCTTAACCTGATTAATTAGGGCTTTTAGCAATTTGCTGGTCATGTAACAATTTATAAATTACAACAATATAATTCGTTCTAATTTTATTCTTTTTTTTAATGTATTATCTTAATTTACACACTTGCATTCCCGCATTTCGCTTTGCTCCATACGAGGCTAACAATAGATATCGTCCTTACGGACTTTTGGCACAATTTGCAGAGAATTATACAGGTTAGAGCCTTATTTATAACTCGTAACTTTCTAAGTGTAAGCTAATTCGTAGTTTATAATTCGTAATTCGTAATTTCCGAAGTAACATTAAACAGGTCGAAGACCTTATTTTTTTAAAACTTTAAATTCTACTCTACGATTTTTTGCTCTTCCTTCTTTAGAGTTGTTAGTTTCAATAGGTTTTGATTGTCCGTAGCCTAATGCTTTTAGGTTTTTTGATTTGCAAGCTATTTTTATTAAATAATTTTTAACCGAATTTGCTCTATTTTGCGATAGAGTTATATTTTTTGTAATAGTTCCTTTATTATCAGTATGTCCCGAAATTTCTATTAATAATGTTGGATTTGATTTAATAAATTTAGCTAATCTTGCAAGCTCGTGGTATGATTCTGGTTTTAGCAAATATTTATTTGTATCAAAAAATATATTTTTTAAAGGAATCGAAATTTTGTTTTCAATAATATGTTTATAGCTTGTTATAGTTATATCTTTTATTTTATTTTGACTTTCTTTTATATTTGTTAAATCAATATTTCCAGAGGTAGGGTAATATCCATTTCTATCAATAAAATACCCATATTTTTTTCCAACAGTTAAAACTATAATGTACTCACCTGTTAATGGGTCGCTACGCAAATATCCCATATTTTTTCCTGTTATTAGGTCTTCCCATTTTATGGTAGCTTCTATTGGTTTTTTATTTTCATTAAATATTTTTCCACTTATTGTTACAACCATATCAGGTCTGTATTCTTTTGGCAATTCGGTTGTATATATATCTAAATTATTGTTAGTAAAAGATGAAAAAATAGCTTTTTTACCATCGGTTGTAATTTTATAATCGTACTCGTCTTTTGGTGTATTAATATCTTTACCTAAGTTGATTGGTTCGCTCCACTCAGTCCACGAACTATCATTTAGTCTGGTTGTTTTATACACATCTAATCTACCAAAACCTCCATGCCCGTCGGAGCTAAAGTATAATGTTTTCATATCAGGGTGCAAAAAAGGACTTCTTTCACCGTATGGAGTGTTGATGGTTTTTCCAATATTTATAGGTTTAGACCAACCAGTTTCAGTTTTTGTTGATACATAAATATCTAAGTTTCCCATATTGCTTCCATGATAGTTACTCCCAAACTGACGATGTTTTCCAATACTTCCTTTTCTATCAGAAATAAAAAATATTGCCTTTCCATCGGCAGTTATTACAGCATCAGCATCCCATTCGTCTGAATTTATTACAGGGTGTTTTTTTATTGATGTCCAGCCGGTTATAAGCTTATCGCTATAATATATATCCATGTTTGAATACACAAGCATTCGTCTCCCGTCTGCCGATATACATAGAGGAGCTTCGTGAGCGTAGGCAGTATTTACAACTTTCAATAGAAATGGTTTTGTCCAAGAATTATTTTTATATCTCGAAACAAAAATATCTTCGCCTCCAATATTATCACTTCTTTTTCGACCACAAAAATACATTGCTTTGGAGTTTGCTGTTAATACAGGGGCATATTCATGTTTGTCAGTATTTATTACATTGCCTAGTCTTTCTGTATTTAATGCTTGAGTTTCTTTGTTAAAATATTCGATTAATTTATTGATTTGTTTGTTTTTGTTTGGAAACAAAGGTTTATATTGTTCTAAAATTTGGGTTGCTTCGTTCCATTCTTTATTGTAGATTGCTGGTTCAAGAATACGTTGAAGTGCAACAAAAGCTAATTCTTTAGGAGCAGCATTTTTTATATATTTTTCAAATAAAACTTTTTGTTTTGGATTATATTTTTTATACAATTTTAGTTGTTGAGCTCTAATTGCTAAATCTCTATCATTTTTTGTATCTTGATTATAGAATGGATAATCGGGATATTTTTGATTAAATTCAGTAATTAGACTGATTTCGCCTGCTTCTGAATATTCTTTATATATTTTCTTCCAAAGCAATTCATATGTTTTTTTTGCTCTTTTATAATATTTAGAATTTGGAAATTTCTTTACATAATATTTATAGTCTTCTAGAATATTATCTTTTTTTATTTTGTAATATAATAAACTGTCTCTTCGTATTTCTGCTATTGCAGAATGTTTTGAGTTTGCAAATTCGTAAATAAATATATTATATTCTTTAACACTATTTTTTGATTTAACAATATTGAATGCTATTTTAGATACTCTGTTTTTAAGTTCGGTTATTGAGCTTTTATTTAGCTTATACTTATCTTCATATTGTTGTTGTTTTTTGCTACTTAATTTTTTATATTTTCGTTCAACATATCTTATGTATCCGTATGCTTTTCTAATATTATTTTTTTTGTAATTTTTATCTGAATAAATTTGAGCTAATCCAAACTTTGCTATAATAATATTTTTTTTTTTAGATATTGATTTTCTAAATATTTCAACTGCTTTTTTATGTTTATTTTTATTAATATAATTAAAAGCTTTTTCAATTTTTTGTGAAAACACGAAAGTTGAGCTTAACAGAGTTAGTATGATAAAATATATTATTGTTTTTTTCATATTCAGATATATAAGGTTCTTCAAGTTTATTTACACACAAATTTATTTTTGCTTTTTTATTAATTGTAATTCAAAAAAAGTTAGGAATTAGCGAGCTAAGGAATTGTTTAAAAAACAACTTTTCTAAATAGCACTTAATAGTTGGTCGAGATATAAAAACGACTCTTTTGTTTTTTATATTATACTGTTTATCAAGTGTAAGCAAAATTATTCATTATTCAATTCTTATTTGCTAAATATTTGTTTAGATATTTTATCAAGTGGCACAACATATTGTGCAGCATTAAGTTTAATAGCTTCTTTGGGCATACCAAAAACAACACATGATTTTTCGTCTTGAGCAATTGTTTTAGCACCTGCTTCTTTCATTTCCAACATTCCTTTTGAGCCATCGCCGCCCATTCCTGTCATTATTATACCAATAGCATTTCTACCAGCATATTTTGCAGTTGATCTAAAAAGTACATCTACCGAAGGTCTGTGTCTATTTACTAATGGACCTTGTTTTACTTCGACATAATATCTTGCACCACTTCTTTTAAGCAAAGTATGAAAATTTCCTGGAGCTATTAATGCTCTTCCTCTAAGAACCGAATCGCCATTTTCGGCTTCTTTTACTGATATTTTACAAATATCATTTAACCTTTGAGCAAATGATTTTGTGAATTTTTCGGGCATGTGTTGCACAATTACAACACCTGGACAGTCGATAGGAAGACCTTGAAGGAAAATACGTAATGCCTCTGTTCCACCAGTTGAAGCTCCAACTGCAATTACAATATCAGTAGTTTTAACCATACTGTAATTTTTTGTTTTTTTTAATATTACATCAGCCGATAATTTTGGCTTAACGACAATGGTTCTAAAGTTTTTTCGTTTTAATTTTGATATTGATGCTGCTTTTACTGCATCACAAAGCTTGATTTTTGCTTCTTCAATAAATTCTTTAGTGTGCATTTGTGGTTTAGTGATAATTTCGACAGCACCATATTCAAGTGCTTTTAATGCTGTTTCTGTTCCTTTTTGTGTCAAACTTGAAATAATCACTACTGGTATTGGATGTTGGCTCATTATTTTTCTAAGAAATGTCAAGCCGTCCATTCTTGGCATTTCAATATCAAGTGTGATAACATCTGGTACTTCTTTTTGTATTTTTTTTGCTGCTATATATGGGTCTGAAGCAGTAGCAAATACTTCAATATTTTTGTCCGAATTTAATATCTCACTCAATGTTCGACGTACAATTGCTGAATCATCAACAATCAAAACTCTAATTTTTTTCTTTCTAAAAGATACCATTTTTTTGTTATTTTATCTCAGAATTAATAAACCTTTGCATTACTTCTCCAGTTTCTGTATTGAATATAATTTTTCTTCCAAACTTTCCTCCAACACTTTTGCCAACAATTGCAATTTTATTCTCTCTAAGTAGTTCATTAGCAACAATAATATTTCTTTTTCCTATTTGAAATAAATTTGAATTTGAGCTGATGACCTCGCCACCACCAAATACTTTAGCAATAATATCTTTATCATCACAAGCAAAACTTTGCATTTTTTCATACAGTTTTACAATTGCAATATTACCGTATCTTGGTGATGCCAAACCTCTTCCGTTCCAATATGGTAACATAAAATGATTTATTCCGCCTATTTTTAATTTTTTATCCCACAAACAAACTGCAACACATGAGCCAAGTATTGTTGTTACTCTGGTTGGAATTTTACTTGCATATAAAGCTCCAGGATATAAAAAATGTGTCTTTATTTCCATTTATGAATGAATTAAGGTCTTCGACCTATTTAATGTGGCTTACGCATTTCTATATATTGCTATTATATAGCTAATTGTACAAAAATAAATACTGAAAAACTTTTGTAAGACTACTTAAAAGATTTCATCGTTTCCAAAAAACAAGTCATTTGCACCTGTTGAAAAATCAGAACTTTCTTCATTTAGCTCAGGAACTTTAATAATAAATAGTGTACCTACATTTTTTTTACTGTTTATTTCTATTTGTCCACCCATAAGATCTAATAATGCTTTGTTTATCGAAAGACCTAATCCATGACCTCGGTTTAATGAGTTTATACCTGAATCAATTCTTTTAAATCTATCAAAAATAATTCTTCTATTTTTATCTGAAATACCAATTCCATAGTCTTGAACTGATGCTGTTAGTATATTGTCTTTTAAGTTTACGGTTATTGTTACTTTATTATTTGGACTACTGTATTTTATAGAGTTATCAATAATGTTTGCAAATATTAATCTCAATTTTTCGGAGTCAGTATTAAAGTATAGGTCATTTTCAGCAAAATGTGTTTTATTTACATACTTAATGGTTATTTTTTTCTTTTCAGCTTCGGGCTGATAAGATTCTATAACTGTCTGAATTAGTTGATTAATTTCAATTTTAACAGGTTCTAAAAATAGTTCTCCAGCTTCAATTTCGGCTGCTGTAAATATATTTTTTAGTTGAAAATCTAAGTTAAATGCTTCAGAATGAATCATTCTTGCCATTTTTTTCACTTGCCCCCAATCTCCTTCTCTAATTGATAAAATATTTTTCGAAAGAATTATGATTGAAGTAAATGGGTTTATAATTTCATTTGTAATATTTGAAATGAAATGACTTTTAAGAGCTTCAGATTCTGTTAGTTTTTTATTTACTTCTTTTAACTCATATGCTAAGTTTTGAACTTCTAAAAGTGCTTTTTTGTTTTCGTTAAACCTTCTTTTTAGTTCTTCCAGTAACACTTCATCTGTAATTTTATTTTTCATTTTAAATATCTTTTATTAAGAAATTAGGCTTTTCGAGCTTTTTAATATTGTAGACTGAAGACTGTAGTGTATTAAGACATAAATTGCTTAAGTTTATAAATGTAATAATTTGACAGG
>JAOZVK010000009.1 GCA_029938185.1 Bacteroidales bacterium
CGAAATAAAAAAAACATTTTAGGAACTAATAAAAAACTTAAATAAGCTATTTTTGGGCAGTTTTTATAAGACCATGGTGTAAGTCCCTTATAAGTACTCTAACAAAAGTTTTTCGATATTTATATTTTGTTAAATTGCATATTATTAGAATATTAATAGAATGTGTAAGCTATATTAAATAGGTTTAATATATTATATTCTTACGATTGAAGCCACTGGCAACCAGCCAACTTTTCCATCAATTAGTTTTATTTCGAGCCAAGCATCAGAATTATCAGTTATCTCAACCTTAAGACCTTCGTGAATAATAAATAATTCAGTACCATTTTCGTTGGGTGAACTTTTTACTGTTATGGCTTTTTCCGAAATTATTGCCATATTGTGTTTAGTGAGCTTTTGTTTTTGATTATATGAAAATATATATGTTGAAATACTTAATGTGAAAAATAATATACCTGTCCAGAAAGCTATTTTTTTGATAACTGAAACTTTTGAAAAAAAGAATAATAATGCTAAAGTTAAACATAAAAAAAAGCTAAATATACTTATTATTGCCCATGTTTTGGATTTATACGATACTATAAGTGTTGATAACCATTCACTAATAAAAAACTGTGGCAATTTTTCTATTTTATCTTGTACAATTCTATTTGCAATATCTAAATTATGATTTATAGCTTCATTATATGGACTATGAAGTTTTGCACGCTCGTAGTTTACAATTGCCATAACATTGTTTTTTTGTCTATAATATGCATTTGCTAAATTATAATACAAGTCGGGAGATTCGTAGCCACTTTTTATAACTTTTTCATATTCATTGATTGCTTTCTCAAATTCATTATTTAAATAATACTTATTTCCATTTTTTATAAGTTCTTTGTTTGAAACTTCTTGAGCCCACATAAAACTCATATTTAAGGATAATATTATCAGTAGTACTTTTTTCATTTTTCTAATGTTTTTTAGGTCTTCGACCTATTTAATGTTGCTTACGAATTTTATGTATATTTTAACAATCTGTTATTTAATGAATTATAAATATTGAAATTTGTTATCAGTTTTAAGTTAGACACTTTTAACCGCAAAGTTGCACAAAGTTTGACGCAAAGTTTCGCAAAGGTTTCACATTAAACTTTTAGTTTTTAACTCATTAGTAGAAAATCTTATTTTAATATCTGAACCAATTTACTTATAATACTACTTGCTTCGGTATATAAATTACCCATTTCCGACTTGTTTTCGGCAGGTGCATATTGAGCGTATTCACAAGTATCTAAAACAGAAATGAATTTATCAATTACATCAGTACTTACCTTATTATCAATAAGTGTAGATTTTATATTGTCTTTAGATAGATTGGATACAGGTATACTAAGTTTATCGCCTAAGTAGCCCCAAAGAGCTGCCGAAACTTCTTTATAAAACATTTCTTGATTATTTTCTTTAAGGTACTGATTTGCTTTTTTTAGTCTTAGTTTTGATATTTTATCAGCTTTTTTTGTTCTAAGAAGTTTTAAATTTGATCTTTCATTGATTTTTTTTCTTGCAACATATAATATTAGTATAAATATAACAAGCAAAATCAAATATGATAAATAAAACTGTATTGAACCAAAAAATGTTTTGTCTTTTTTGTAAAGTATAAAATCATCTTGTTTTATATATCTGATGTCATTACCTAATAGTGTAATTTCTTCTTTTGAAACAGCATTATTGGGATTATTATCAATAGAAGCCTCACTACCTTTGTCAATATTTATTTTAAATTCTTTTGTACTTAATGTTTTATATTTCTTTGCATTAACATCAAAATAGCTAAACTGAACCGAAGGAATTATAAATTCGCCTACATCACGAGCAATTAGTAGATATTCAAATGTTTTTGAGCCTGATTGTCCATTTGCTGTATTTTTTATATTATTTACAATTTTGGGGTCAAATACTTCAAATATTTTTGGAAAATTCAATTTTAGTTTATCTATTAGTTTTAAATTACCATTACCTTTTATTTTTATTTTGTATGTAATTCCTTCGTTGTTTTTAACTGAGTTTTTATTAATTGAGGCATTTATAGAAAAACCGCTTCCAACTGCACCACTAAAATCAATAGGTTTATTTGTTGGTAATGGTTTCACTTTTACTTTTCTTAAATCACTAATTAGTTTTTTGTTTACATTAACATACTTATCAACTCTTCTACCAAAAAAATCGACATGCTTTCCTGCTTTTACTTGTGCTACAAATTCTAATTTGTAGGGTTCGATTATTATTTCTCCACTTTTTTGAGGAAAAAGTAATGTTTGGCTTAATAAGCCCGAATTGTATATTTTTCCATTTATATTTTCCCTTTGTAGACTAATATTTGTTGGAGTTTGAATATCTTGTTTCCAAAAACCTGTAAATGAAGGGAATTTCATATCTACGAACTTAACTAAACGCAATCTTGTATATAGTTTTATTGTTGCAATTATATGTTCGCCTTGATATACACTATTTTTATTAAGATTAATTTTCACAAAAATATCATTTTTATTTGACTCATTAGAGTTTTCATTTACTTTATTAGAATTATTATTTGAGTTTGCATTGGAATTATTTCCACCAGCTCCTTTTATTATTTCAATAGTAACACTATTCGATTCATAAACTTTTCCTTCAACTTTTACTTTTGCTGGAGGAATTGTAAATTTACCTATTTTATTTCCCCTAATAACAAACGAAAAGCTAATTGATATACTCTGTGTTGATTTTCCATACATATATTGAAAACTTGTTGATGTTGATGTTGATGGTCCAGCAAGTATTTCAAAATCACTAATCTTTGGGGAAACAAAATCAGAACCATTTGCATTGACTGTATAGATTAATCTAAAATATTCTCCTACATTTACAACACTTTGAGTTTTAGCAACAAATTTTATTTGACTATTAACTTGAATAGAAATAAAAAATAAGAAAAATAGAGCTAATATAATTTTATTATAAATATAAATTTTATTTATATTTATATAACTCATATTTTTTAATTTTATCATATTAAATTTTTTATGAAGTAAAAAAAAATTACTATACTTTCGGCATTTTTCATTTATCGCTTGACACTTTTTGGATTTAAAACCTTATTTTTTTTTGTTTTAACCTTAGTAGAAATAAAGTTTAATCGTCATTATTAACCTTATTATCTTATTTAAACTATTATAAATAAGGTAATAAGGTTTAATAAATCGTGGTCATATTTATTTTCTATTAAGGTTTTAAATAATAAAAAAAGTGTAAACTACTTTTTGACATTTATGAAAAATGCCATACTTTCAATATTTAATTATTCAATAATATATAATTATTAAAAAAACAGGTCGAAGACCTTACCAATCTTTATCAACTTTTTTTGATTTTTTTGCTTTTGCCTTAGCTCTTTTAACTTTTGCTTGAACGGCTTTTTCATCATTTTTAATAGCTTCAAGAAGTCTTATAGCATCTTCTTTTGAAATACGAACATATTTTGGTGATTTTTTTTCTTTACTATCAGGAACTCCATCATTATCCGAATCAGTATCTCTATAATCTGGTATTCCGTCATTGTCAGTGTCTTTTGGTTTTTCAGGATTATTACCTGCTTCATGTTCGTCAGGTATTCCATCATTGTCGGAATCATTGTCTTCATGGTCTGGTTTTCCGTCTTTATCAGTATCTCGTGGCTTATTGTTTTTGTCCTTTTCTGTTTTATCTGGTATACCATCTCCATCAGAATCTTTTTTATCCGATTTGTTTTTTTGTTTATCCTTATCTTTATTGTCCTTGTTTTCTTTATTTTTGTCGTTTTTATCTTTATCATCTTTATTCTTATCATCTTTATTCTTATCATCTTTATTTTTATCATCTTTATTCTTATCGTCTTTATTATTTTTTTGTTGTTTCTGTTGATTTTCAAGTTGTTTTTTCAACCATTTAGCATAACTAATATTAAATTTAGTTTCTTTATCTTTTGGATTATTTAATAATGATTTCTTGTATGCATTTATAGCTTTATCAACTTGATTTATTGCTTCTTTAACTTTTTTATTCTTTATCAAGTCTTGTGTTAATTTCATTTGTGTATTTCCAAGATTATGATAAATCATTGCTAATTTTGTTTTATCTTTTTCCGACTCTATTAATGTTTTGAATTGTTGTTCTGCTTTATCATATTTCTTTTGCTTATAAAGAGCATCACCAAGATTAAATTTTGCTGCAAATGATTTTGGTGCTAATCTCACTGCTCTTTGATAAGCCACTTCAGAGTTACCAAATTCTTTTTTGTTATAATTTTTATTTCCTTCTCTTATATGTTTTCGTTCACTTTGTGAATATGAATTATGGTATAAAAAGAGAAAAAGTATTATTATTATGTAGTGTTTCATGTGTTTAAAATTTAATAGTTAAGGTCTTTTACCTATTTAATGTTTCTTACGCATTTATTAATATTTTAACAAAATATAAATGTTGAAAATTTTTTGTTAGACTACATGTATTAAGACATAAATTGATTAAGTTTATAAATGTAATAATTTGACAGTATTTACGTAATTAACAGGATATTTAAAACATGTAAATCCTGTAAATCTTGTCTAAATAATACTAAAAAAACTTATAACTTGTTTCACTACTTACTAAAAAGTAAGGCAAAAAATTCTAATCAAAATATTGTTTTAACTTGTGATAATTTTTGAAGTCTTTTATTATTTGTCGTTTAAAGGCTGTCAATTTTGAACCCTTATGTAATTCCGCTTCAATATTTTTTTCATTTTCAGATGTTTTTAATTTATTATGTCTTTCTTTATTGTATTTTAATATTAAATCTCTAAATTGAAGCATTTCTCCAAGAAAATACTCTTTTAATTTGTTTGCATCTTTTGTTTTTATTTTAGTATGTCCGTTGTAAACTTTATTGAGGACAGTAACTGTGTTTTTTGTTAAATTATCATTTGAATATGAGTCGTTTGCTTCTATTTGAATTGATTCATTAACATCTGATATTGATTTATAAATAATTTTTTCTTCAATATCTGAATTGGGTTCTGTGCAATCTAAAATGTCTGTTGTAAGTTTAATATTGTTACAATGAAAGCAAGCCAGAAATAAATTTCTCCAATCAAATTTCAATTTCTTATTGCCTTTGTGAGCAATAAAATGTTCAACATTTGTTGAAAATAAATTTGTCTCACAGATATAGCATTTTCCGAAAAAATCATTTTCTAATTTATCTAAAACGTCATCACATTTATAGTCAATTTTATTTTTTAAGCAATCAGGTGCTGTTTCTGTTCTTTCTATGTTAATCATTTTTGTTTAGCTTTTGAATTTGTAGATTTTGAAATATAGAAATTAACTCAGGTGCAACGAAAGCTGGTATATTATTAAAATAATATTCTAATTTACGAAGTTCATTTTTATCTATTTCTTGAATATTTTTTTTGAATAATAATTCTTTGTATTTATCAAGTTTATTTTTGGTGATTTCGGAATATTTATTAGTATCTAAATATGTTTCAACTATCCCATCATAAGCATAGGCAGAAAAATCTTCTTCTCTAATATGTTTTTCTAAATCATATATTACAGTATTTGAAATAGAATTTAAAATAAAAGGTGAATGAGTTGTTACAACAAATTGAATATTTGGAAAAAAACTTGTCAAAAAAGGCAGTATTTTTTTTTGTAATTCTACGTGCAAATGTGTTTCTATTTCATCAATTAGCACAATACCTTGTAAATCATATATTTTTGCTTTGTGTCTCTCCATTCGCATCATTAATTCAGTAAAAATATTAAAAATTGCTGAATATCCATCAGAGAGTGTGCTGAAATCAAAAGGTTTCCTGTTTGTTTGTAAAATATTAAAATTATAGTTTACAAAATCAAATTTGAGAACAATATCTTTATCTTCAAATATTTCATTTAGTAATTCATTAAACATTTCAAACCATTCATCAATTTTTTTTACAGTTTCGTAATTATTATCATCTTTTGCAAATGAACGGTCGGCTTTCATATTAACAAGAAACTGTATAAAATTTTTATTTGATTTATCTAAAATACTGTATTTATCTGATTCTTCAAATTTACTTATGCCCTTTGGTATATTAAGAGTTTCTCCGCTTCGTTTAGCACCAAAATAACTCAATATAAATTTTCCTTTATTTATTAGCTCCTTCGGATTTTTATTAAACGGTGCAATGATTTGTTGTCTATATTTATCTATATTTTGATTACTTTCATAGAAACTTTGCAAATAATCTTTTAAAATTTCAAGTACACTTGTTTTCCCGCTACCGTTTTTACCTGTTAAAATGATGTGTTTTCTCTTTTTGTCGGAAAGACTAATATTTGTATTTCGTAAATGGCGTATGTTCTTTATATCAATTTTCGTTAAAAAAATATTCTTGTCAGATTCTGTTACTTTTTTTTGTTCATAGTCCTTTTTATTTTGCTCAAAATTGAATAATGCGTTTTTTATACTTTCTTCAATATCACTAATTTTTGCATTAGTATATAAATTTCGCATCTTGTTTGCAAGATTTTTATTTGCATATTTATTGCGAGAAATACCTTTTGCAATTGGTTTAACTTTCCAAAAGAAACCAATATCAACTGGCTTATCGTCTAAATTGATTAATTCTTCTTTCATTTTATATTTACCACCAACCCATTTTTTTAGCTCAAGTGGTTTTATGCTCCCAATAGGTTCAGGTTTATCTGAAACTATCTCAAAAATATCAAAGGTGCCCGAAAAAGGAACAACAATCCAATCATTCTTCTTAAATTCTGTCAAAAATCTCCATAGATTATGTCGTGTTTTGTGGTTTCTTTTTCCCCACATATTAATAAATATTGTTTCAAAATACTTTTTATTATTTTTGCCATTAAGAATTTCATACATAAATTCTTTATTTACAAATTCGGAGTACCCAATTGTAAGTATATTGTTATCCAACAAATGATAAGAAATTTCTGAATGATGAGAAATTCTATGTAACCAGTAATTCATAATAGTATTTATTTTGTCAATTTTATATTAATATTCTATTAAACTTTGTTTTTTTAACATATTTATTTTAAACATCTGATATTAAGGTGTAAACCAATTCGTAGTTACCGTTTACGGTTTTATGTAAAGCTTATTTCTTTTAATACAATTGTTTATATATCGTATAGGGCTTGGTGGTGGGCATTTTTTGCTTGTTTTTTGCGAAGCAAGCAAAAATGACTGACACCACACAAGCCTCTGTTATGAGTTTATTCCCAAATCAGTATAAATTCCTTCAATAATATTTTCATGTCTTGTTTCAATATCTTTTTCAGAAATTTCATCTTTAATAATATCTTTTGTGAATGCTAAGTTTGTCTTTTCATAATACATTTTCTTTTTTGAAAAATCATGATTGTTAGCACTTGCATTTAATGCTAAACTAAGTAAAGTCATATTCCCTAATTTATAGATATATTTATTTCTAAAATTTACTGAAAATTCGTTTTCCCAATTACTATTTATTTCCGGCTTTTGTGGAATAATATGTTCTAATGTAGCTTTATTATAATATAATATTTGAGAAATAACATCGTCTTTGTTTATTAGTTGTAAGTGCCAAATATACTTAGAAATTAGAAGTTTAGCTGTTGAGTTATCAGTAATTTTATCATCTATTAAACTTTTTAATTCATTTATATTTGTTTTATCTGATATTTCCTTCTTTGCTTCATTAAATCTGTTTTTATTAAGCAAATTTATTGCTTTATATATTGGACTACTTGAAAAACGTTTACCTGAATGAAGAAGAGTGTGTAATACAAATTGTTCATAAATTTTTAAAAAATCATTTAAATTAGAATTTTCATCACTTTCGTATTTCAGGTGTCTAAATAAAGAAATAAGTAAATTTGTTGTATATCTGTTATTACCACAATTTTCTAAAAATAAAACTCTGTTTCTTATTTCTATATTATCAATTAATTCCGGTTTATTTATTAAAGTGTAATAACTTAAATCTTTTTTAAAGTCATTGTATAGAAATTCTATCTTTTTAATTTTGTTTAGTTTGTCATCTTTATAGAAATTATCCGAATTATATATTATTTCTTTTAAATCATTGAAAGCTGATAATTTCTGTTGCCCACCTTTTTTACTTTCCACCCAACGTCCAATAAAATCTTCTTTTAGTTCAAAGTTAGTATCTAAGTCATTCCATTTTTTTATTGGATCAGTATCTGGTTTCTCAATTTTTATTGCATCAAATTGTTCTATCATGAAATTTCTAAAAAGGTCTTTATTGGATAGAGGCAACCCTCGATTATTAAGTGTTTCAAATATTCTATAAGCAAATTCAAAGTTTTTGGCTTTTATTATAACAAATGAAATTTTTGTTTTTAAAAAATCTAAGAAATTATTTAATTTAATAAAATCATTTTCTGTAAATTTGTTGTTTGTTAAAAAATTCTCTTCAATTCTGTCTTCAAAGTATATTCTATTTTTATAATATCGTAAAATTATTTTTTTTTGTTCTTCTGTTACAAATTTATATTTAGTTTTTAACTCTTTATTTTGAGGTTTTTCAGAACATTCTAAAACATTTTCTAATACTACATCATAATCAAATTCAGCACTTTTTTCAATTTTTACTTTTTTCTTTATTTCTATTACGCCTTTAAACTCTTTGTTGAAAACAACTTTTTCAACATCTCTTATTATTTCATCTATAAACTCGTCTAATTTAATGTCATAATAAATTGTTTTAGATTTTATTTTTTTTAGAAAACATTTCATTGCGACAATAAGTAGTGTAATGCTTGTTAGGCGTTGTTGTCCATCAATAACTTCAAAAAGTCTTTCTTCTAGTTTATTTGGAATTAAAACCATTGACCCCATAAAATATAATCCCTTATGTTTGTCTTGGAAAAAATTATAAATATCATCCCACATAATATTTATTTGGTTATTCTTTTCACTTTTACCAATGCAATCCCACGAATAAGGTCTTTGATAAGGAGGTATTGAGTATGTTAATTTTTCTCCGAAAACATCTGTTAATGCTGTATATTCCATAATTATATGTTTTAATTGTTATTTAGTAATATTCTGTTTTTACAGTAACTCATAACAAACAAAAATAACATTAAAAAAAGTCGAAGACTTTAGTTAAACAAATTTAATTTTCTGAACCATCTGTTTTTTCGTTCTAATGTAGTAAATTCTAAAATAATAAATATAAGTGCTACAACCAAAAAATACTGAAACCTATCATTATATCCTGAATATACTTTTGATTCTAGTTTCGATTTTTCCATACTATTTATATCATTATATAGCTCACTTAAACTTGAACGCGAATTTGAAGCTCTTATAAATTTGCCTCCACCTTCACTTGCAATCTTACTTAGACTTGTTTCATCAAGTTTGGATATAATAACATTTCCTTCCTTGTTTTTTCTAAACGATGAACTGTTATTAATAGGTATTGGAGCACCTTCGCTTTTTCCCATTCCGATAGTATATATTATAATTCCTTTTTCTTTTGCTTTTTGAGCAGCAAGTATTGGATTGTCTTCATGGTTTTCGCCATCTGTTATAATGATTATTACTTTTCCTTTATCATTTTTTGGACTAAATGATTTTGATGCTAAATCAATTGCCGAGCCTATTGCTGTACCTTGTTTTTGAATAAAATCTGTATTTATTGACGATAAAAAAAGTTTTGTTGCCGAATAGTCTGTAGTAATTGGAACAAGCGTGTACGATTCGCCTGCAAAGACTATCAATCCTATTTTATCCTCCTTTAGCTTATTAAGCATTCTTGATATTTCGCGTTTGGCTTTCTCTAATCTATTTGGTACAATATCTTCCGAAAGCATACTGTTTGATACATCAAGTGCTATAACTATCTCTATACCTTCACGTTTAACTTCTTCAACCTTTGTTCCCAACTGAGGTCGTGCTACAGAAATTATCAAAATAGATAATGTTATAATAATATATATAAACCTTATAACAGGTCGATTATATGAAATATCAGGCATTAATTGAGATATTACACTTATCTCTCCAAATTTTTTCAATGATTTTTTTCTATCTCTTTGCTTTAATATAAATACTATTATTAATAATGGTATTACAAATAAAACATATAAAAAATCAGGGTTTTCAAACCTAAACATAATATTATACTTTAAATGGTTTAGTTATAAGCACTAAGTGCTAAGGTCTTCGACCTATTTAATAAGGCTTTCGCTTGATGTAAGGTCTTTGAGCTATATAATGTAGCTTATGCATTCTATTAATATTCTAATAATATGCAATTTAACAAAAAATTAATGTCGAAAAACTTTTGTAAGACTACTTAATAACTGTTTTACAATAAATTAATATGTATATAATATGGAATTTGTCAAACAAGTTGTTGGACTTTTTTAAACTGTTCATTATAAAATAAATACCAACTATTTATATAAAACATATTCCTTCGTGAAATTCTTTATTGATATTTTTACATAAATTCATCAAAATTTTGTTTATTGCCCTCCTCTATATCAGCAATACCAAGTTCAATATCATTTTTTTGCCACTCATTCAGAGTATTCCAAAAGTCCGTTTCCTTTTCTTGTTTTTTTGAAATTAACTGATTATAAATTACAATTAAACTTGATGTATCTAAACTATCAATGTACCGGAAAAGTTCTAATTTGATTTCTGATGTTTGCATATATTAACTTAGGTTAAATAATTTACTTTTCAAATTATATAAAATTCATATTTTCAGGCGATAGCCAATTATTAATTATTAATTCTTAATTAGTATAATTCTAAATATTTATTTTATGGAAAATATTTCATTCTAAAAATTATTGTTTAAATAATCTTTAAAATCATTATAATTATTGGCTAAAACAGTTGAAACTTTTTCTTTATTCATAGCCGATTTTAATCTTTCGGGCATTTCTATATTTTTATTTATTAGCGGCTCAACTGTATTTGTAAATTTAGCAGGGCTAGCTGTTTCAAATATAACACCATTTACATTGTTATTATTTTCCATATATTTTTTAAGACCTAAATATGCTACTGCACCATGTGGGTCAATAATATAATTATATTTTTTGTAAATCTCAATTATTGAGTCTTTTGTTTGTTCATCGTTAAAGTGGTAGCCAGCAATATTGTTAATAAATTTATTATAATCATTATCAAACAAATCGGTCATTCTATAAAAATTACTGGGATTACCAACATCCATTGCATTAGATATTGTTGCAACTGAAGGTTTTGCTTCAAAATTACCAGTTTTTATATACTCAGGTACTATATTATTAATATTAGTTGAGGCAATAAATTTACTGACTTTAAGTCCCATTTTTTGAGCTATTAGCCCTGCCGATAAATTACCATAATTACCACTTGGTATTGATACTACAAACTTTTTGTTTTTATCTTTTAGTTGTGCATATGCATTAAAAAAATAAAAAGATTGAGGTACAAGTCTTGCAATATTTATTGAATTTGCCGAAGTCAATTGTTTGTTTATATTTTTGTCAAGAAAAGCAGTTTTAACCAATTTCTGACAATCATCAAATGTGCCTTCAATTTCGAGTGCAGTTATATTGTTGCCTAATGTAGTAAGTTGTTGTTCCTGAATTTTACTTACTCCACCTTTAGGATACAAAATAATTACATTTATACCTTTGACATTCAAAAAACCATTGGCAACAGCACTTCCTGTATCTCCTGATGTTGCGACTAATACATATAATTCATCATCAGTATTTTCATAAAAATATTCTAATAAACGAGACATAAATCGTGCACCAACATCTTTAAATGCAAGCGTAGGTCCATGAAAAAGTTCTAAAACATGCTTTGAATCATCAAGTGAAATAAGAGGGGTGTCAAAATTTATAGCACTTTCGACTATTTTTAGTAGCTCGTTTTTAGGTATATCATCAAATAACAAAGATGCTGTTTTGTATGCAATCTCTTGATATGAAAACTTTTCAATATTTTTGAAAAACTCATCACTATGTGTTGGAATTTTTTCGGGCATATACAAACCTTTATCATCTGCAAGTCCTTTTATAACAGCATTTCTAAGACTGGTCTTATTGTTTCTATTATTTGTACTATAATATTTCATTTGTAAATTAATTTAATGTTTGGTTCTTCGAACCTATTAATGTTGCTTATGCCTAATTTTTTTATTATAAACTGTAATGTCGTACCACCTGTACTTTTATAATCAATCTATTATGTTTTCTACCATAATGTCGCTCCACCGGAGCTTGAAAAAAATGCCAACTACATTTATAGTTTATGAAAAATGCCTAAAATTCGATAATGTCTTTCGGATTGAGTTTTTCGCTTTTTTGCTCTGCATCGTTTTTAACTATTGTTTTATTTTGGTGTCCATGTCAATTCTTGACGCACTGCGTCAAAAATTGGAAACTCTAAAAAAAACATTCGCATATTTGATAAATTGCTCTTGTCGAAACCTTTTCCAATATCAAATGTAAGTTGTTTGGAAAGCACAGCAATTAATTGTTTTCCATATTCAGCTCGTTCTTCACCGTTTTGTTCTTCCTCGATAATCATTTTTCCAAGTTCACAGTAAGTTCTTACCATCGCAAAATTTACTGCATAATAAGTCTTTTTCCGACTATCTTCTATCAGGTTTCGTATTTTGATATAAAAATCTTTATCAATATGTTTTAATTGCATATTTAAGTAATTAAGGTCTTCGACCTATTTAATGAGGCTTTCGCATTCTTACAAATAATTGTTATATAGTTAATTAAACAAAAATAAATGCCGAAAAACTTTTGTATGAATACCTAACAATGAATAATGGACAATGAACAATCTTGCTTACGCCTGATAAACAACACAATATAAAACAAAACAAAACAAGCTTTTAACTTTTAGCTTTTAACTTTTTAACTCCTTAGCCCCTTCCATACTTATTTTTGATACATATATTTTGTTTTTAAGATTTATTTTATCTAATACAAGTTTCATTGAATTGGCAACTTTACTTGCAGTTTCAAAATTTTTACTTAAAGCGAAAATTGATGGACCCGAACCAGATATACTACACCCAAGAGCACCATTTCTAATTGCTGTTTCTTTGATTTTATTAAATTCAGGAATTAATATTGACCTTACTGGCTCAACTATTATATCATTCATAGAATTACTTATCAATTTATAATCCGATTTATATAAACCTGTTATTAGACCAGCAATATTTCCCCATTGTTTTACGGCATCACTCAATTTTATATTTTTATTTAAAATATTCCTTGAATCTTCGGTTTTAATTTCAATTTGTGGATGCAATATACTAACATGTAAATTTTTTGGAAAATCAATGTTTATTATATCCAATGGTTCAACACTTCTAATCAAAACAAAACCTCCCATAATTGCAGGTGCTACATTATCGGCATGTTTTACTCCTGATGCTATTTTTTCTCCTTCCAATCCAAATTCTACAAGTTTTCTTTTTTCTAACGGATTATTTAAAAGCAAATTAGCTCCAAATAAACCTGCTGCCGAACTTGCAGCACTTGAACCAACTCCACTTCCGGGCATTATTTTTTTTGTAAAAGTAATATCAAAACCCTGATTTGAGTCTATATATTCTAAGTACTTTATTAATGCAATTCCTAATGTGTTTTTTTTGGGATTAAGTGGTAGTTTATATTCTGTTTTATCAATAAGTTTTATATCGTTTGTATCATTCTTTTTGATAATTATTTCATCACCAATATTATCAATAGCAAAACCCAGAATATCAAAACCGCTACCAACATTTGATACTGTTGCTGGACTAAATATTTTTATACTTTTATTCATATCAAATTTATTATTTTAAGTACTAAGGTCTTCGACCTATTTAATACTGTAAGGTCGAAGACCTTAGAGTGCGTAAGCAACATCAAAAAGGTCGAAGACCTAGTTAGCTAATTGAATTATATCTGCAAAAACTCCTGCCGCAGTTACATCAGCTCCTGCTCCTGGTCCTTTTACAATCAAAGGACTTTCTTTGTATCTATTTGTTGTAAACAAGATAATATTATCGCTTGCCTTTAGATTATAAAATGGATGTTCTCTTCCAACTTCAATAATATGTGCCAAAGCTTTTTTATTTTCAAATGTTGCAACATATTTTAATTTTTTCTCTTCTTTAGCTGCATCTGCTCTTCTTTTTTCAATTATTTTATCGTCATAAGTTTCTAAACTTTTCCAAAGTTCATCAATATTTTCAATTGGCTGACTTTGTGGTGTCAAACAATTTTCAACTTCAATATCTTCAAGATTTAGTTTAGCACCTGTTTCTCTACTCAATATCAGTATTTTTCGAGCAACATCCATTCCGCTTAAATCCAATCTTGGGTCAGGCTCAGTATAACCTATTTCTTTTGCCTCTTTAACAGCTTGACTAAACGATTTTGTTTTGCTTATACTGCTAAATACATAATTTAAGGAACCTGACAAAATAGCTTCAATTTTTATTATTTTATCGCCACTTTGTATTAAATTTTGTAATGTATTTATAATTGGTAAACCAGCCCCTACATTTGTTTCGTATAAAAACTTTGCTCTGTAATTGTTGGATATTTTTCTTAATCTTTTATAAAATTTAATTGATTTAGAATTGGCAATTTTATTTGATGCAACTATTGATATACTCGAATTTAAAATATCTTCATAGTAATTTGGAATAATCTTAGTAGCAGTATTATCAACAAAAATACTATTTCTCATATTTAGATTTTTCATTTTATCAATAAATTTCGATATATCAGCTTTTTTTCCTTTTTCTTCTAATATCTTTTTCCAATTTGAGCTATCAATTCCATTTTTATTAAAAATATATTTTCGGCTATTTGTAATACCAACTAATCTTAACTTTATTAAATTATTTTTTAAGAAATATTTTTTCTGTTTATCAATTTGCTCAAGCAAAGTACTTCCTACAAGACCTATTCCTACAATAAATAAATTTACAGTTTTTATATCGGCTAAGAAAAATTCTTCGTGAATAGAATTTAGAGATTTTTTTAGATTCTTTTTTTTAATAACAACAGAAATATTTAATTCTGAAGCTCCTTGTGCTGTTGCTGTTATACTTACTCCATTTCTTGCTAAAGCACTAAAAAAGCGTGCTGATATTCCAGGCGTATTTTTCATGTTTTCGCCAACAACTGCAATTATTGATAAGTTAGATTCTATTTTGATTTGGTCTATCATGTTTAGTTTTAGCTCCAATTCAAATTCAGTTTCGATTAGTTGTTTAGCAATTATACTATCATCTGGCGAAACGGCAAATGTAATCGAATGTTCAGATGAACCTTGCGTGATAAGAATTATATTTATTGATTTATCCGAAATAGTTTGAAATAATCTTGATGCAATTCCTACTAAGCCTTTTAGACCACTTCCTTGAACAGTTATAAGGCTTATATTATCTATTGAAGAAATTCCACGAATCAAACCCGATTTATCTTCAGATATTTCACTAATTAATGTCCCTTCTGCTTTTGGGTTAAAAGTATTTTTTATTATAATTGGTGTTTTTGCTATTAGTGCCGGAGCTATTGTTTGTGGATTAACAACCTTTGATCCAAAGTGCGAAAGTTCTAAGGCTTCGGCATATGAAATTGATTTTATTGGAAAAGCATTTTTAACTACTCTGGGGTCGGTTGTCATCATTCCATCAACATCAGTCCATATTTCTAAAATTTTTGCATTAAGAGCAGCAGCATAAATTGATGAAGTGAAATCGGAGCCACCTCTGCCCATAGTTGTTGTTTCTCCTGAGATTGAACTGGCTATAAAGCCTGGTGCAATTTGTATTTTTTGTTTATTCTTAAAATATTCTTTTATATTTTTATTTGTAATATCAAAATTTACTTTTGCATTATTAAACTCATTATTGGTTTTAATCAATTCTCTACTGTCCAGATATTCAGCCATAATATTTCTATCTTTAAGAGATTCGCTAATTATTAAGGCTGATAATCTTTCACCAAAACTAAGAACATTGTCAAGACTTTTTGGCGAAAGCTCTTTTAGTAAATATATACCATATAATAAATCATTTATTTTATTAAAATGTATTTTGATTTGAGCTAATATTTTACTTTGTTTATAAACATCAATCAAATTTCGACAAGTTTCGATATGCCTTTTTTCAATATTTTCAATAATGCTTTTATATTCATCATTATTTTCAGATGCTAATTTACACGATTTCAACAGACCATCAGTCACTTTTCCTAATGCCGATACTACTACAAGCAATCTGTTGTCTTTTTGTTTTTCTTTTATAATATCAATTACTTTACTGATATTTTCTGCATTTTGAACAGAAGTTCCGCCAAATTTAAGAACTTTCATTTATTTTTATTTTAAAAAGTGAATAATGGCTCTTCGAGCCTTTTTATGTTGCTTACGCATAAATAAATAGTCTAACAAAAGTCTTTCGACATTTGCTTTTTGTACAATTGATTGTATAACAGCAAATTATACAAATGCTCGATTTTCTAAGGTATTGATTTTAATAATGTGTTACCAATCAAAATTTCAAAAAATAATAGTGCTGCTGCTATAATTATCAATTTATAAAACTCTTCTTTTCTATTACTAAATTTTTTTACCGAAACTTTTGATTTTTCCAGTTTGTCTATTTCTTTATATATTTGTTTTAGCTTTTGGTTATTTGTTGCTCTAAAGTATTTTCCTTCAGTTATATCAGCAATTTGTCGTAGAGTTTTTTCATCAATTTTTACTTCCATATTTTGATACTGAACACCAAACATTGTTTGTACCGGATATGGAGCATATCCATTTCTACCCACACCAACAGTATATACTCTAACATTGAATCTTTCAGCAATTTCGGCTGCTGTTATTGGGTCAATTTCGCCTTTATTATTTACTCCATCTGTCAATAAAATAACTACTTTGCTTTTCGATTTGCTATCTTTTAATCTACTAACTGCATTAGCAAGCCCAAGACCAATCGCAGTTCCGTCTTCAATTATTCCTTGCTTGATGTCCTTAAATAGATTTATAAGAACCGCATGGTCAGTAGTTAATGGACATTGAGTAAAACTTTCGCCACTAAAAACCACTAAACCTATCCTGTCTTGTGGACGACCCGATATAAATTCAATTGCAACATCTTTTGAAGCCTCTAATCTATCGGGTTTAAAATCCTGCGCAAGCATACTACTTGATATGTCCAATGCTAATACAATATCAATACCTTCAGTTATTGCATTCTCCCAGTTATCAATTGTTTGAGGTCGTGCCAATGCTGTTATTATCAAGGCTATTACAATCAATCGTATTGAAAACTTTACATATCTAAGATAGTATTTGTAGGTATGTGGTATATTTTCTAACAAATTCAAACTTGATATTTGTATAGTTGCTGTTTCGTTTTTCTTTTTGAAAATATACCAAGCTATCATTATTGGTATAATCAATAAAAGATATAAAAAACCTTGATTTTCAAATGTAATATTGTCCATTTATTTATTAAATTAATGTCTTTGATTTAAGTACTGTTACAAAAGTTTTTCGGTATTCGCATTTATCCAATCAACTGTAATTCATCTGTATACAAAAATGCGCAAGCCACATTAAATAGGTCGAAGACCTTAACTTATGCAAAAACAATGATAAGTTTATTATTGTTTTCTATTCAAATAGTGAATTAATCAGTTTTACAATTTCTTTACATTGCTGGTTTTCTTTCAATTTGGCATCAAGATACAAACCATTCTGATAAAAAACGGTATTAGAACTACCCTTTAAATTGTTATCAAATTGACCAGCAATCCCAATAACTGTTTTATAGTAACTTGCAGTTTCTGTTACTTTTTTTTCTTTTTCTGTAATTGTTTCAATTTCAGAAAATTTTGTATTATTTTGTTTGATAAACACCTCTGTTTTTTTAAAAAGGTCTTGTTTATTTTCTTTCATCAACGGAAGTGTTAAATAATCAAGTGTCCCATTGTTAGGCTCATAGCCTGGTAGGAAATAAAAACCAAATTTTATGTTTTTATTATTTGTAGGGTTTACACTATATTCTATACTTATATATGTGATTTTATTGTGTTCAATATTCTCTAAATTAAGTTTGATTGTTGGGTTTATATTCATTTCATTGTTAATAATTTTCTTTTTTTTCTTTTTATACTGTTCTTGAATTTCGGAATTTTTATTTTTTATTATATTAATTCTATTCTGAACCGACGCATCTGCATCAAAAACAATTAGAAAACTCAGTAAAATATTCTCATTACGAGCTGTTGCTGTAAGATATTTCCACAAAATAGAGTTAAAACCTCTGTAATCTTCAACTCCTTGTAAAGCATATATTAAAATATAGCTTTGCTTGTTTTCAGACTGCAATATATGTGGTAAAAAAAGCATTCGTTTATATTTTACTCCTAAATTGTCAGGGTATTTTTCTTTTACATGTTCTAAAATAATTTCTTTAATCGGTGAGATAAGTTCGCCAAATTTTGAAGAAAAGTCTTTATAACTGTTTTCGATAAGAACTTTATATATGAATGCTGCATCTTGTGCTCCTTCTGTTATTATTACTTGTATTTTATTCATTGACTGCCTCCTTCTTTTCTTAAATCAACATCTAATACTTGAATTAGATTATCATATTCAAATCCTGAAAAACAAGATACTTTATTGTTATTCAGAGAAAAACAAGTTAATTTTTCGAGAGCATTATATTCATAAAAAGCATTTATACATTCTTTACTATGCGAAGTAATAAATACTTGAACATTAAACTCAATGGCAAGTTCGATAATTAAACCTGCAAAATCGGATAATCGTTTATAGTCAATTGCATTTTCTAATTCATCAATTAGTAAAACTCCATTTTGAACGGCTGCAAACTGCAAGGCAATTGCGTACATACGTTGTAAACCATCACCAAATTCGGTTAAATCTTTTACGGTATCAAAACTTTCGTGATTTACAATAAATCTAATATCATCGTCATCTATAATAAGTTTTATGTCTTTTATTTTTGCATCAATCTTATTTTTCAAAAACTCAATAATTTTATCATGTGTTGTTGTATCAACAATTTTTGTTCTTACAGATGCAGAATAAGCGTCATTTAATTTTTCGCGTTGCTGAAAAGCAAATGGGCTGTAAAATTCTGACAAGCATATATTTCTTTGTATATTTGAAATAATGCTACTGTCGGTATAATTAAACTTATCACCGTATAAATGAACTTCAGATTTTAAAGTTTCTTCCAGTTTTTCATTTATTTTATCAGTCTCAACAAATGAATTTACAGTAAATGAACATACATGGTTTTGTGCTTCAATTTCAGCGACTTGTTCTTTTTTTGTGTATTCAATTTTTGTATTGATATTTTCAAATTTTCCTTTAATATTTATTTTATCAGGCGTATGATTTTTTAAAAATGTATTTGGAATATCAAATACTTCATTGAATTTACCTCTTATTTTCTGAATTTCAAGAAATTCATCAAATTCATTTTGTTTAGAAAGTAATAATACAGCTTCAAGTAAAGTTGTTTTCCCCGAATTATTTACACCAGCTATAAGGTTTATTTTATTAATATTTTTAAATTCTATATTGCTTAATACTTTGTATTCATTAATTTTAATTTCTGAAAAATGTTTTTTCAAATCATTATCAGGTTTTTCTTTATTTTTATCAACAAAAAAAGAAATATGTTTACTTTTGCTTACTTTTTTTATTTTTTTATTTTGATTGATAATACTTTGCATTTCTGCTAAAATATCATTTTTTTGTTGAGAGTAATTTTGTTCTGCTTTTTTTATAATACTTACAACATCTAAATAATCAGATATATTTGCTATATCAAATATATTTAACTTAATAAAATCTTTATAATCTGTTATTTGATTTTCTACTGCTGTTAATAAAATAAAAGGTATTTTATCTGAATATTTACGAATATTTTGTAAAACCCACTTTCCATTTGTTTTATATTTAGAACCAAAAAAATAATCACATACAACAATTATTTGTTTGTTTTTATAGTTGTCTTTGATGTAAGAAACACCTGTTTCTGGTACTTTTTTTAAAACTACTTCATTGTAAATATTTTTTAATTCTATAACAATAGGACTGTCTACCGATAATAAATCAGCAATTACTAATATTGTATAATTTTTATTTTCCATATATTGTAAATTTCTTTTTTAAATAAGTCAGTAAATAGCATCAACCAAATTTATGTTGAGTAGTAACAGTTTCATAAATGACTATCCGTTTTTGCACCCAATTTAAAAGGTGCGTAGCATCAAAATATTTGTACTGAAAGAGCATTAACAATTATAGTATTGGACAACGCCCTATGTTTTAAACAAAAAATTTTCGGTACTTGTGTTTTATTAAGTTGCGTATTATTAGAGTATTAACAAAATACGTAAGCCACATTAAATAGGTCGAAGACATTATAATTTATTATTCACTCACTTCCAACTTTTTCGGTATAGTATTTTCAACAAATGACATTGCATTAGTATAACACATTTCGTTTTCATTGGGCAATGGCTTATGTTTTGCAAATTTCACCAAATCGGCAAGAGTTAGTAAGTGTTTTAGTTCTTCAAGTTGAGTATTGTCTAATATATTTGAATTTTCGAACATTGATATTAATTCATAACTTGTGCTTTCAAGTGCCGATATATTAAATCTGTCTTCAATATAGTTTCTTATAGTATCAGTAATTTCAATATAATATTTTTTTTCTTTAGCTTGTTGCCACAATTTCTTTTCTTTAATCTTTTTTAGCTTTCTAAAAGCTATTTTATGTGGAGCTTCTTTTGGTTTTGATATTTTTATTAAAGGTTTGTTTTCTTTTCTTTTTTTGTAATATATATATGCTAAAATTGCCAGTGCAATTAATAAAACTCCTCCAATAATATATGGATAATATAGTTTTATGAACTCTTTAAATGTCAAAGGAGTATTTATAGGTTCTTTAAGACCAAATATACGCAACATTTCGCTTGTATCAATTTTTGAAAATTGTGCAGAATCAATCTTTACCATTTTTACGCTGAACAACAACGAGTTAGTTTCCAATGTATCCATATTATTTATAAAATAAAATGGAGGAATATTAAATATACTATCAGTAAATGATGTAATTAATATTTTTTTAGTTAAAACAAGTCTTTCGTTAATAATACTTGTATCTATTGGCAATTTTTTTATTACATCAATTTCATTTATAATGGTATCGCTAATTAGAGGAAATTTTACTATTTCATCTTTATTTTGCTCAACTTTAAGTATTAAATATACCTGATCGCCAACTTCGATACTATTTGAATCAAGTTTTGCCGAAACATCTATCTCTTGTGCCCAAATACTTATGGTTGATTGAAATAATATAAAAAAAATAAATATATTGAATTTCTTTAAAGTCATAATTATTGATATTTTGGTATTCAAAACTAATATATACTCCTTATGATTAAATAATAAACAGTAAAAATAAACTTTAAGAGCCGTTTATTTTTTAACTTTTAATTTTTAGCTTCTAACTTTTAACTATTTAAGCCCTTTGTTTAAATAATTTTATAAGTGGTTTTACATATCCTTCCGAAGTTCTAATCTTAATATTATCAACTCCGCATCTGGTAAATGTATCAGTTGTTTGCTTATCAAATTTCAGCCAATTTCCTTTATACATATCTCTTATTTTTTTACTAGAAGTATCAACCCATTTTGGCAAACCCGATTCTGCATCAATCAATTTTATTAGTCCAACATCTGGTAGCTCTTTTTCTCTAATATCCAACACCCTAATAGCAATTACATCATGTTTATGATTTGCTATTCGTAGAGCATCATAATAATTATTTTTGTCAATAAAATCTGATACAATAAAAGCAGTACTTCGTTTTTTAATCACATTGGTTAAGTATCTTAATGCTTCAGAAATATTTGTGCCTGTACTTTTAGGTTTAAAATCAAGAAGCTCTCTGATAATTCTTAAAATATGCTTTCGTCCCTTTTTGGGAGGAATAAATTTTTCAATATGGTCGCTAAAAAAAATAACCCCTATTTTATCATTATTCTGTATTGCCGAAAATGATAGAACAGCCGATAATTCAGTTATTAAATCTTGTTTTAACCTAAGTTGAGTTCCAAAGTTTTTCGACGCACTTACATCAATTAACAGCATCACTGTAAGTTCTCTTTCTTCTTCAAAAATTTTTATATACGGGTGGCTAAATCTTGCAGTCACATTCCAATCAATACTCCTTATATCATCGCCAAATTGATATTCGCGTACTTCGCTAAAAGCCATCCCTCGACCTTTAAAAGCACTATGATATTCGCCTGCAAAAATATGATTTGACAAACCTCTGGTTTTTATCTCTATTTTTCTAACTTTTTTTAATATTTCTTCTCTTTCCACTAACTTATTTTTTTATTAAGGTCTTCACTATTTAATATTTATTATTTACTAATTTAAGGTACTTCAATAGTATTAAGTATTTCGCTAATAATTTCTTCTGATGTAATATTTAAAGCTTCTGCTTCATATGTAAGTCCAATTCTATGTCGCAATACATCGTGACAAACTGCTCTAACATCTTCAGGAATAACATAACCTCGCCGTTTAATAAATGCATATGCTTTTGCTGCCAATGAAAGATTAATACTGGCTCTTGGCGAAGCTCCAAAGTTTATTAACTCTTTAAATTTTTCGAGCTTATACTCTTGAGGAAAGCGTGTAGCAAAAACAATATCTACTATATAATTCTCAATTTTTTCGTCCATATAAACGTCTTTTACTACGTTTCTTGCTTTTATAATATCTTCAGATTTCAATATTGTATTAGACTTAGGAAATTTTTTTGCAATATTTGATCTTATAATAAGTTTTTCTTCTTCTCTTTTTGGGTAATTTATAATAACTTTTAACATAAACCTATCTACCTGGGCTTCAGGCAAAGGGTATGTTCCTTCTTGCTCAATAGGGTTTTGTGTTGCTAAAACCAAAAAAGGTTCTTCAAGTTTAAAAGTTTCAGAGCCTATTGTTACTTGTCGTTCTTGCATAGCTTCCAAAAGTGCACTTTGAACTTTTGCAGGTGAACGGTTTATTTCATCTGCCAAAATAAAATTCGAAAAAATAGGTCCTTTTTTTATAATAAATTCTTCCTTTTTTTGGCTATATATCATTGTTCCAAGCAAGTCGGCAGGTAATAAGTCTGGAGTAAACTGAATACGACTAAAATTTGCATCAATAATATTTGCTAATGTATTTATAGCTAATGTTTTTGCAAGTCCTGGAACACCCTCCAACAAAACATGTCCATCGGATAATAAGCCTATTAATAAGCCCTCAACTAAATGTTGTTGTCCTATAATTACTTTACCCATTTCGATTTTAATAAGATCAACAAATTCGCTTTCTTTTTGTATTTTTTCGTTTAACTCTCTAATATTAACTGTTTCTGTCATACTTAATTACTCTTTACATGATTTAAAAATTGCTCGACAAATTTGGCTCTTCGAGCCTTTTAATGTTGCTTACGCCTTGATTATCTTACTATTATCAATTAATTAAAAAGTAAAATAAATGTACGTTAGCAGACTTTAAAAGTGACAAATTTATATACTGATATAGCTTTTTCCAAAAACTTTTTGTTTTTACTAATGTTTTTTAACTTTTTTTAACTTTGCTTTAAGTTTAGTCTTTAGTTGGCAGTCTTCATTGCTATTGATTGTGGACTATCAGACATATTTAAAGTAATAATTTTGCAATTTTGTTTGTAGCTTAGCTACGCTAAGATTTAATATATTAATGTATCGAAAACCACACAACTAAATTATGTTTATAACTAAGTACTGTTACAAAAGTTTTTCGACATTTACTTATTCAGAACTTCCTGATTTGATTGACTTTGTACTAATGCGTAAGCAACTATAAATATGTCGAAGACCTTAAACAATAAGTTATGTGTAGAATAAATAAAACATGGCAAAGTTATATACTGAATATGAAATATGCAATTTTCAATTTTATATTTTAATCATAATAGTTACTTTTGTAACTATATTTTTGGCTTTTCGAGCCTTTTTACTTTGCTTACGCCTAAATATTTTTACTATTGTTGATTTTCAGTTGATTAAAAAGCAATATATATTTGTGCGTAAAATGATATTTAAAAACCAAACTTTTAATGGACATTTTTAAAAACTCTTAGTTTAAAATAATACAAAACTGGGATTTTTAGAAGTATCCTATTACTAATTGCCATAAAAATACATAATATGAATTTAAACGAATTAACAGCCATATCGCCAATTGATGGTAGATATCGTAGTAAATCAATTGAATTGTCTAATTATTTCTCTGAATTTGCATTAATAAAATATAGGGTACTAATTGAAGTTGAATATTTTATTGCATTATGTAAGCTTCCGCTTGAACAGCTAAAAAGTTTTGATAAAAACAATTTTAAGCATTTAAGAGAATTGTATCAAAATTTTAAAATTAGCGACGCTGAAAAAATTAAAAATATCGAAAAAACTACCAATCATGATGTAAAGGCGGTTGAGTATTTTATAAAAGAAAAATTTGAGAAGTTAAATATTAATAAATATAAAGAGTTTATTCACTTTGGTTTAACTTCGCAGGATATAAACAATACGGCAGTACCATATTCGTTAAAAGATGCATTGCATGATGTATATTATCCTTCAATTGAAAAACTATTATTAAGCCTTTATACTATTTCGGAGGAAAGTGAAGAGGTTTCTATGTTGGCAAGAACTCATGGACAACCAGCATCACCTACCAGATTGGGAAAAGAGATTTATGTTTTTATTGAAAGATTACAAAAACAAATTGGCTTGATGAAATTAATTCCATTTTCTGCTAAATTTGGAGGTGCAACTGGAAATTTTAATGCCCACCATGTAGCCTATCCAAATTTTGATTGGATAAAATTTGCAAATTCATTTGTAAACCATGTTTTAGAATTAGACCGTTCACAAACTACTACACAAATAGAGCATTATGATAATATGTCTGCAATGTTTGATAGTTTAAAAAGAGTTAATAATATATTAATTGATTTGTGTAGAGATATATGGACATATATTTCGATGGAATATTTCAAACAAAAGATAAAAGAAGGAGAAATAGGCTCATCTGCTATGCCACATAAGGTTAATCCAATTGATTTTGAAAATGCTGAAGGAAATCTTGGCGTTGCTAATGCATTATATGAACACCTTTCGGCAAAGTTACCAATATCAAGACTACAGAGAGACCTAACTGACTCTACTGTATTAAGAAACATTGGTGTACCTATAGCTCATTCAATAATTGCAGTAAATTCGATAATCAAAGGTCTTAATAAATTGCTATTAAACAAAGTTGCAATAAAAAAAGATTTAGATAATAATTATGTTGTTATTGCCGAAGCTATTCAAACAATTTTGCGAAGAGAAGCATATCCAAATCCTTATGAAGCATTGAAGCAACTAACTAGAACAAATGAAACAATAAATGCCGAGAGTATGTCAAAATTTATTAATAGTTTAGATGTTAGTGATAGTTTAAAAAAAGAATTATTAAAAATAACTCCTGAAAATTATACGGGAATTTAAGGTCTTCGACCTATTTAATGTTGCTTACGCATTTTTACAAACAAAACAAAAAATTTGGAGCAATATATAAAATTTGCTAAAGATGGTTTTTGACCTATTTAATGCTGTTAAATATATACTATTAATCAATACTTTAACATAACAAAATACTAAAAAACCCTTGTTTGTGTAATGACTTAAATTTAGGATAAATTTGGGTGGTATAATATTTGTCATAAATATTTAAATTAAAGTTTAATTTTGTAATTTGATAAAATTATAAATATATTGTGAATAATTTTGACTCTTAATACTTATTTTTTTGCATATGCAACATTAAATAGAATAAACTTGTAGAGTCTTAAAGTAGCAAAGCTACAAACAAAATTGCTAAATTTTTTTATTTAAAAGTCTGATAACTTTTAGCTTTAAAGATTGTGAACTAAAAACTAAATTTCAGAAATTTGTATTGATATATCATAACAACTTTGTTTTTTTAACACAGTTTCACAACATGATAATATAATAATTTAATAACCTTATACATCTTTTTTGAGTTTATTAAAATTTAATTTGAAAAAGAAATTATAAAAAAAAATAACAAGTGAAATTAAGAACCAAACTTCCACTGTTTTCAAGTATAACTGTTGTTATATCAGTAAGTTTAGTTGCCATGTTTTCTATAGTGGGTTTTTATAATCAAACTTCGAAATATATAAATGATTATGAAAGCGAAGAACTATTCAAAATAAAAAAAGATCTTGAAGACCATGTGAATATAGCATATAACATGATTTCCAATAGCTATGCAAATTCACGAAGATCAGCAATAGAACGATTGTATGGTATTAAATTTAGTGAAGATGGTAATGAAAATATAAAAATGTTTACAGTAAATGCTCTTAGAATTACTATTGATAATATTAGGGCAATAAGGTTTAAAAAAGAAGGTTACATATGGATAAATGATGTAAATCCTCCATACAAGGTTATTCTACACCCAATCAAACCCGAAATGGAACAACAGTCGCATGTAATTAATCTAAAAGAAACCGACCAGAATATATACGAAGCATTTGCTGATATATGTAATGAAAGTGGTTCTGGTTTTTTACGATATAATTTTTATAAAGAAGGATTGTTAGTGAAAGTTCCTAAAATTAGTTATATAAAACTATTTGAACCTTTGGGCTGGGTAATTGGTTCTGGTGCTTATATTGACAATATTGAAAATGCTGTAAAACAAAAAAGAAAAATACTTAGAGATCAAGTATTTGGAATGATTTTGTTTACATTTATAATTTCAGCAGCACTTATCGTATTAGCTTCGGTTATTTTATTTAGATATGGTCATAATATTTCAAACTCAATATCAATTATTGAAAAACATTTAGTATTTTTATCAAGAGGTGAAACTGTTAGTAAAATAACAAGAAAACGTAAAGATGAAATAGGAAAAATGTATTTATCGCTAAATGATGTTATTGACGGCTTTAGCTCATATACTGAATTTACAAAGCAAATTAGAAATGGTAAACTTGATGCAGCTTTTAAAACATTAAGTTTGAATGACGAACTGGGAAATTCTCTTCTTTTGATGAGAAAAAGTTTACAAGATGCTAAAAAAGAAGAAAATCAAAGAAAAATAGACAACGAAAAAACAATATGGACAAATACTGGTCAGGCAATGATTGAAGATATCTTACGTAGACAACGTGAAGATATTAACATGCTTTCTCATGATATTATTAATAGTTTGGTAAAATATATCAATGCAAATCAAGGTGGAATTTTTCTATATAATGATGATGACCCAGATGATATTTATTTATACCAGTCAGCAATATTTGCATATAACCGTAATAGGTTTCACAAAAAACGAATAGAATTAGGTGATGGTATAATCGGAGCTTGTGCTCTTGAGAAAAAAACTATATACATGACAAATATTCCTAATAATTATATTGAGATAACATCAGGATTAGGAACTGCAAACCCCAAGAGTTTATTAATTGTACCACTAAAACTCGAAGATAGTATATATGGGATAATAGAAATTGCTTCTTTTGAAACACTTAAAGATTATGAAATACATTTTATCGAAAAAATTTCAGAAAGTATTTCAGCAACCTTTCTATCTATAAAAGCTAATAACCAAACACAGAAATTACTAAAACAATTTAGAGAACAAGCTGACGAGAAAGAAAAACGAGAAAAAGAAATGCAAGAAAGTATTGAAGAATTGAAAATGCTAAAGGAACAATTTAATATAAAATAAGGTCTTCGACCTATTTAATGTGGCTTATGCATTCTATTAATATGTAAATTAACAATATATGGTCATTGTGTAAAACCAACATTTTGTAAAATTGTAATTTATTGTAATTATGGCGAAAGCAATATTATCAATTACTTAATATGGGGCTACCCGTCAGAAGTTGGACAGTCTTGTTTATCAGGCATTTCGTAACAGGATAAAAATCAATCCTGTTAATCCTGTAAATCCTGTCAAAAAATAAAATAATGTCCGATACTATACGTTGTAACCTAATATGGCATGATACCAAATACTAAAAAAGCTGTTCAACTTTAGACGGAATAGCCCAAATTATTAATTTTGCCATTTTCATTAAGTTTTTTTTTATTGTTAAAATTTTTACACAATATATATTTATACTTAAATAATTCAATATATTAATTTAAGCGAGGAAGCCAAAAATCGTTAAGAGTAGGCAATAAATTTAATATAAATTAAATGAAAAAACAGTTTTTAATTGTAACAGTAATGGTAATGCTTTTTGGCATTAGTATAAATACTGATGCACAACCAACAAGAGGAGCAAAACTGCCTACTGGAAAAAAATTTATTATACAATCAGCAGTTCATTATGGTAGAAGCGGAAAAGGTTGTTGGGAAAAACCAGGAGGAGGTTCAATGGCAGGCAAAGGCGAAAATATACGTATTTGGAATATTGACAATGCGCCAACAAAAAGATTCACACTTGTTCAATCAAATGAAAGTGGATGGTACGAAATATATATTGGAGACATAAAAACTTCACGTATAGATGTTTCAGGTGGAAAATTAAATAAAGGCGACAATGTTCATATATGGGAGCGAAATAGAGGTAAAAACCAAAAATTTTTGTTTAAACATCTTGGTGGTGGACGTTATAAAATTTATACCAAAAATGGAAGAATAATAAACCTTAAAAATCAAGGTGCAGGAAACGGAACAAATGTACAAATATGGAACGATCATAATGGTTTGCATAATGAATGGTATTTATTGGATAACAGAACACGAAAAGGTATTTTACCAATAGCTACAACAACAACCAGATCTTCAAGACTTGTAGGCGTAAAAGTTCCAGAAGGTATATATCAAATACAATCTGCAATGAGCTATGGACGTAGTAATAAAGGATATTTACATTTTCCAGGATCAAATTGGTATAAACAAGGGATTTCAATGAGTATTTGGACAAATAATAATTCTCCACAGACGATGTTTCATTTTCATAAATATCATAACAATTCATATTACACAATAACAGCTGGCAAACGTAAATATCGACAACTTGCAATGGATTGTAAAGGCGGAAAAACATCAAAAGGAACACCAATACATAGTTGGAAAACGCATAATGGAACATCGCAACAGTTTTCTCTAAAACATCTTGGTAATGGTCGATTTAAAATATATCACCGAAGCGGAAAAGTTGTATGTTTAAAAGATAATAAACACGATAATAACGGAAATAAAGTACATCTCTGGAATGACCACAACGCAATAACTACCGAGTGGTATTTGATAAATATAGCAACAAAACAAAAATTTGTTCCCTAATTATAGTGTGCATCTATAAAGTTTCGGTGTGGTTAATCTTGTTAAATATTAGAAAGTTAAATAACTTTTGTACAATTAATTAAAAAGCCACACTGAAAGTATTTTTGTGAAAAACTTATGATAATTTTTCATTTATCGCTTGATACTTCTAGGATTTAAAACCTTATTTTTTGTTTTAACCTTAATAGAAATAAAGTTTAATCGTCATTGTTAACCTTATTACCTTATTTAAACGATTATAAATAAGGTAATAAGGTTTAAGAAA
>JAOZVK010000644.1 GCA_029938185.1 Bacteroidales bacterium
TCGAAAAATGATAAATCAGACAGCGATTATGAAAAATATTAACAGCAATAAAATATCTAATTCAGGTTTTACATAAACAGATAAACGATTAGATAACAATAGAATAGGAATTTTTGATAACTACAAAACGATTTTTAAAATTCTATATTTAACAACTTTTAAATGGAAATAATGCTATGCAACTTATTGATTAATTTGTTCGCCTGTTTGATGATTTTTATTAACGCAGTAGAATGACAAGGCAGATAATCAATTTTTTCTGCGTTTCACTTGAAAAAATTGATTATCTACCTTGCCATTCTTTTGTGTCGATACGAAAGATGATTAAACACGCTAACGGATTGATTAAAAAGTGCATAACATTGTGCTTGATGCTATTTTGCTTTTTTTGTGCCTTGTTTTTTTCGCAAGCTCAAAAAAACAAGGCACAAAAAAAGCAAAACATCACAAGGCACATTTCCGTTAAAGGCAATTAAAAAAAATGAAGAATACTCAATACATAGAATATAGAAACGCAATTGAAAAGATAATTCCAATTTCTAATCAAGTATGGAATGATATTGAAGAAGAATTAAATTTATCTTCTTTGCAAAAAGACGAGTATTTTTCAAAAGAAAATCAGTATTTAAAAAAAATCGGATTTATTTCTAGTGGAATTTTAAGAATATTTTACCTTGATGATAACGGTAATGAATGGAATAAACATTTTCTGACAAAAAATGATTTTGTAGCAGAAAGTATAAATCCATATAAAAAAAGTATCACAAATATACAGGCACTTAACAATACAGAAATTATTTATCTTGATTTCAATAAATTTAAAGAATTATCAGAAAAACATAGTTCTTTAAAAACATTTATGCAAAAACTGACTTATAATTACTTAGAACAAAAAGAAAAAAGACAAATTAATTTTATGTCAAATACATCAATTGAAAATTATAAACTTTTTAAAGAAAAATATCCAAATTTAGAAAATGAGATTTCTCAATACCATATAGCAAGTTATTTAAGCATTACGCCTACTCAATTAAGCCGAATACGAAAAAAGATGAAAAATATTTAGAGTTATCAACAAATGTAAATGCATATAAGAATATTTTAAAATAGTTTTGCAACTTTAATAATTAATAAATTTAAGTATGAAAACATTTAAAATTTTTATCATTATGACATTTTTAACTCAAACAGTTATGGCACAAGAAATTAGTAAGCAGAATACAGCAGTTTTGTTAATTGAATTCCAGAAAACGTGGACTGAAAAAGGAATATTCTACAAAATTATTAAAAAGGAGTATTCACAAAGAAACGTTTTGAGTAATACGAAAAATTTGATTTCAAAAGCAAGACAAGAAGGAATTACAGTAATTCAAGCACCTTTAATCTTAGATAAAAAGGATAAGAATTATAAAAAAACACCTTTTCCTGCAAGATTGTTAAGACGTTTTACAAAAGGAACGTGGAAAGCCGAATTTACAGACGGAATTTTAGAAAAGAGTGATTTCATAGCAAAAGGCAGATATGGATTTGACGCAACAAAAGGTAGTAATCTTGAAGATATTTTAAGAACAAATAACATCAAAACAATTTTTGTCTGCGGTTTTACGACAGACCATTGTGTAAAAGAAACAATGAACAGTTTAATTGAAAAAGGATTTAATTGTATTATGGTTTCCGATTGCACAGCAACTAAAAACAATAAGTTGCAGAAAAAAATAGAAAGTGAATTTACGATAATAACAAGTAAAAAGCTAATTGGAAAAATACAGTAAAATGAAGAGCAAATATACTGTAATTGCTCTAATTATTAGCATTATATTTATTAGTAGTATGGTATCAGATAAAGAAAACATCATTGAATATAAGACAAACCCTGACTTACCTGTAATTAAAAAAGGCTGGAAAGGGAATGTTGTAATCAATGGTGCATTTCATAATGATACTATCAAAGAGAAACCACCACTTTGGAACGTTATAAAATGGAAATTAAGCCTTAATCCGCAACGAAAAGAGAAAAAATTAGATACATTTAAACTCAAAAGTTGTCATTTTGACAGTATTACAAAATCAGATAATAAAATAATATGGTTAGGACATTCTTCATTTATTATAATACTAAATGGAGTTGCAATAATAACAGACCCGAGTTTTTTCGACTTATCGGTAATCAAAAGGGAGATTTCGCTTCCTTGTGAAATAAATACTTTAAAACATATTGATTACTTACTCATTTCTCATGACCATAGAGACCATTTTGATAAAAAATCAGTAGATATAATTATAGAAAACAATCCTGAAATTGAAGCACTTTACCCTTAAATGCAACAAGGATTTTTGATACAGACAAGTTGAAAAACAGCAAAAAGCAAGAAGCAGGCTGGTATCAAGAATATAATATTTCAGCAGATATTCGTGTAATTTTTCTTGCTGCCAGACACTGGGGAAGACGTGGACTTTTTGATTTTAATAAAACACTTTGGGGCAGTTTTTTGATTATAGTAGACGATTCTAAAATGTTTTTTAGCGGAGATACTGCGTATGACGAAAAGCTTTTTAAAGAAATACATCATGAATTTGGAAATATTGATATTTGTTTACTTCCGATAGGAGCGTATTCGCCCAAATCAGTAATGGAAACATCTCACATAACACCCGAAGAAGCCGTTCGTATTTTTAATGACTTGGGTGGGAAAATATTTATTCCAATGCATATGGCACTTATGATTTATCTTTTGTAAACTTCTCTAAAATTGATTGTGTTCATGTTATTAAATTTTAAATGATTTGTTATTTGTCCGATTTTGCAGTTGAGCATATCGGAAATAGGTTTGAGTAGTTTTATTTTTTGTTTTTTTGAAGTGCGAAGC
>JAOZVK010000645.1 GCA_029938185.1 Bacteroidales bacterium
CTTTTAACTTGCGATTGTTTTGGAAAAAGAAAACTGTTTTTGTGAGTTCTGAACTACAGTTTATTATGCATCATGTGCGTGCGTCTCAGTTAAAAAAATGGAAGGATTTATCAAATTCACTTGCAAATGTCACAAAAAAACGCTAAGTTCGCAACTTTCACGGCCGCAATAATATAACATTATGCCTCATTGTAAAAAGATATAAAATTAAAATTTATTATGTAAATAGAAGTTTCGGAAATAAAAAGAATTTATTAATTCATCATATCATTATTATTGGATTAATGATTGTAATATCAATTCTATGGGCTAAAACAAAATGGTTATTTAATGAATAACTAAATTAGAAGATAACGAAAGGTTGAAATAAATGATTTTAAAATTAGTAGGTAATGTAGTAGATAAACTAAGGGTCTCTTTTTTAGATTTATTACCCATTATTGTGGTAGTTTCTTTCTTTCAGGTAGTAGTAATACAACAGCCTTTCCCAAACCTGTTTGAAACCCTTGTTGGTTTAGTGTTCGTAACAATAGGACTTATGCTGTTTATAGAAGGACTTGAGATAGGTTTGTTCCCTATTGGAGAGAATTTATCCTACGCATTGGTTAAGAAAGGAAGTTTATTTTGGCTTTTGTTATTTTCTTTTCTTCTGGGATTTTCTACAACCATTGCAGAACCTGCATTAATTGCCGTTTCTAAAGAAGCCGCAAAAATAGCATTAATGTCGGATTTAATCAAACCCGAATTTGAATCAAACTACGCCTTTGGTTTACGATTATCAGTTGCTTTTTCTGTTGGCTTGGCCATTTTAATTGGTATGTTGAGAATTATTAAAGGCTGGCCAATTTATTACTTAATAATTGGGGGATATATAATAGTTATTATTATGACCTACTTTGCACCTGAAGAAATTATAGGTATTGCTTACGATTCCGGGGGTGTGACTACATCCACAATAACAGTTCCGTTGGTAACTGCAATTGGAGTTGGTTTGGCTACTGTAATTGAAGGAAGAAGCCCACTAACTGATGGTTTTGGATTAATAGCTTTTGCATCATTATTACCAATGATATTTGTAATGGGTTATGGTATGTTAATCTTTTAATTTTTTTGATATGTTAAACGATCTATTAATCACTTTTTTAACTACTATTAGGGATGTAGCACCTATTATATTATTAATTGCAGTATTTCAAATATTTATAATAAAAAAAACTATTCCAAATCTAAAAAAAGTTGCATTTGGTGTTGTATTGGTAATTTTTGGATTAACCTTTTTCCTTATGGGATTAGAACAAGCATTGTTCCCCATTGGTGAGTTAATGGCTAAGCAATTATCAAACTCAGAGTTTGTTGATAAATATTATTCAGGCGCTTCAACAGATTGGCAAGCCTACTATTGGGTATATATTTTTGCAGCATTAATTGGGTTCTCTACAACCATTGCAGAACCGTCCCTATACGCAGTAGCTGTAAAGGCAAATGAAGTTACCGGTGGAACAATTAGCATATTTAATCTTCGTTTTATAGTGGCGTTAGGTGTGGCCTTTGCTTTAGTCATTGGCACCTATCGTATTGTGGTTGGTGATTCCTTAGCTATATATATTACAGTAGGATATATTACAGTATTGATTCAAACAATATTTGTAAAAAAAGACCTTGTGGCCTTGGCTTACGATTCAGGTGGTGTTACTACATCAACCGTAACAGTTCCAATTGTGGCTGCTTTAGGATTAGGACTTGCATCAGTTATCCCGGGTCGAAATCCTGCTTTAGACGGGTTTGGCTTGATTGCATTAGCCAGCGTTTTTCCGGTGATTACAGTTTTAGGATATGCACAAATAATGGACTTAATTAATTATATTTATAAATTAAAAAAATAATATTATGAGGTTTGACTTAATTGTAGGATTTTTTGACCCAGAGGTTACTGAAAAAGTTGTTAAAACAGCTAAAAATTCAGGAGCAACAGGCGATGTAATTATTCAAGGCAAAGGTAGCGGTTTAGAACCCGCTAAATTTTTAGGATTATCTATTCAAGAGAAAACAGATATAGTTCTTTTTGTAGTCGAAGAACACCATACTAAAAAGATAATAAAATCAATTTCGGAGGAGTGCAATATTGAAAAGCCTGGCAACGGAATATTGATTTCCTTAAAATTGGATAAAGTCGCAGGCTTATCAAAACAAATCAAGAAGATAAGAGAAAATCTCAAAACAGAACAATTATAAATATACGATAATGGAAACTTTTAAGAAAGCAAAAGAAATAGCTTCAGACAGACTATTCTTTATTGATGGTCTGGCAAGTATTAGAGATGCAATTCAATTAATGAGAGAGGAAAATGTTCAAGCACTCATAATTCAGAAAAGGAATAGTGCTGATGCCAACGGAATTATTACCGTGAATGACATAATAGAAAGCGTAATAATTCCAAACAAAACCGTCGACGAGGTAAGTGTATATGAAATTATGTCCAAACCTGTATTTTCAATCCCAGCGAGCTTAAATATTAAATATGTGCCAAGGTTAATGTTTAATTATAAAATACAAGTTGCACCCGTTGAAGAAAATGGAGAGTATATTGGAATAATTGATTACGCTCAATTTTTGTTTGCCGAAATTTCACCCAAAAATATGAAATAAAAAAAACAACGAAGGCACAACAAACTTTGCCAAGGCAAAGCGATTGTGATGCCTCTGTGCTCCGCTCTGCTCCCACACTCGGCATTTGTTGATTTTGAAAAAATAAATTGAAAATTGAATTTTAAAACAGAGATTTTCGTAAACAACGAGCTAATAATTTTCGACCTGTGCAATCAAAAAATATTTACGGTTTGCTCCGTGTTTTGTGAAACTA
>JAOZVK010000646.1 GCA_029938185.1 Bacteroidales bacterium
CTGTCAAATTATTACATTTATAAACTTAAGCAATTTATGTCTTAATACACTACTTATTTATTATTTTATGTATTTTTAGATGATTTGCAGTTATTTTTGTAAATCCCTGAACATCTTTATCTGTCCACTGTAAATTCATTTCACCATAACTGGCGAAATCACTGTTCATCAAGTCGAACTTAGATTCGATTCCAATTAATTCAAATTGATATGGTTTTAGTTTTACAGTAACTTTACCGGTAATATTTTTTTGAGTGTCTTCAATAAATTTTTCAATATTTCTCATTACAGGTTCAAAATATTGTGCTTCATGAAGCAGCATTCCATACCAGTTGGCAAGTTGTTCTTTCCAATATTGTTGCCATTTCGTTAGAATATGTTTTTCTAACAAATGATGAGCTTTAATAATAATTATTGGTGCAGCTGCTTCAAAACCTACTCTCCCTTTTATTCCAATAATTGTATCGCCAACATGAGTATCGCGACCAATTGCATATTTAGAAGCTATTTTTTCAAGTTTCTTAATTGCATCAATAGGACTTTTATATTCTTGGTTATCAATCCCTATTAACTCTCCCTTATAAAAACCAAGAGTGATTTGCTTTTCTGTTTCTATCTCTAATTGACTCGGATAGGCTTCATTTGGCAAACTATCCTTTGAGTTTAATGTTTCGTTTCCGCCTATACTTGTACCCCACAAACCCTTGTTTATTGAGTAGCTTGCTTTTACCCAATCTCCCTTAACACCATGACTTTTAAGATAATTTATTTCTTCAATACGAGATAGTTTTAACTCACGAATTGGACTTAAAACAGTAATCTCAGGAACTAAAATATCAAAAGTTAAATCAAAACGAACTTGGTCGTTTCCAGCTCCTGTGCTTCCATGTGCAATATACTTTGCATCAATTTTTTTTGCATATTCGGCTATTGCAATAGCTTGAAACGTTCGTTCGGAGCTAACAGAAAGCGGATATGTATTATTTTTTAATATGTTTCCAAATATCAAATACCTAATACAGTTTTTGTAGTAAATATTGGTTACATCAATTGTTTTATGTTCTTTTACTCCAAGTGTTTTTGCTTGTGTTTCGATTTCAAGTAATTCTTTTTCTGAAAAACCACCAGTATTTACAATAACTGAATATACCTCCATGTTTTTTTCGATAGACAAATATTTAACACAATACGATGTATCCAATCCTCCACTAAATGCCAGAACAACTTTATTTTTCATCTGTAATTAATTAAATAGTAAATAATTTTGGGCTACCCATCAGAAGTTGGATAGTCTTGTTTTTCAGGTATTTCGTAACAGGATAAAAATCAATCCTGTTAACCCTGTAAATCCTGTCAAAAAATAAAATAATGTCCAATACTCGTGTAGCCCTATGCGTAAGCAACTTTAAATAGGTCAAAGACCTTATTTTAACCTTTAACGGCTTCAAAAAAACATTCAAATATTCCCAAATATTATCGTATTTTTTGAATTAGGTCTTCGACCTATTTAATATGGCTTACGCATTTTTACAAACTGCTGTTATATTGTTAATTATATGAAACCAAATGCCGAAAAACTTTTGTAGGACTACTTTGTTAAAGCTAAAATACCTGCATGCAAATTGGCTAATTATAAATTGTGAATTGCCTAACCTAAAGCTTCATCATCACTTTCAGTCTTTTTTGTGTCATCAACTGTATTAGTGTCATCAAAATTTTCGTCATTACTAACAATTTTAGTGTCATCATTAGTTGTAACTTTATTATCAACAACATCTTTTTTATTTGTTGCATCTTTTTCAATCACTGGTGTAGCTTGTTCTTTTTTATCTATTTTGGTATATTTTGCAGAATCATCTTGCGTTTTCCAAGAATTTTGCATTTCAGATAACTTGCCTAATGTTGATTCTGTTAAACTATTATCTATTTTTGATTCTTGTTGTTGCCATTTCTGAATCTCCTTAGCAAGGTAATCCTCAGATGTAGCCACTAAACTTTGAAAAGATTGTGGAGTATTATACGGATAGGTTCTTGTTACATACAATATTTTTTGATGCTCAAGAAACTCAGCAATTGCTCTGTATTCTTTCCAATTGCTAAAATACTCATCTAGGTCAACAACCTTATTTAATATTGTTAAAATAACACCAGCGGTTGCAGCAAGTATCTGAAGTACAGTCGAAAGTGTAACTGGCATCGAAACGTCAGTTTTACCGATAACACCATCTATAGTAAGTATAGTACTACTCTCAAAAATACCCATAGCACTCAAACTTATAACAACAGGTATTGAAGCAGCCAGAATAAATTCCGTCATTTTTATTTTTCTGTACTTATCTTTATTCCATGATGCTTTTTTCTGATGCCAATCAATTTGTCCTTGCAACCTTTCATCTATATATTCCTTCTCGGACATAAAAAAACCTTGTTTTTTTTTGATATTTTCAGCCATAATATTTTCTTATAATTAAATTATTAAATAATATTTATATATTTTTATATGGCAAATGTAGTTTATATTTATAATAATTCAAATAATATTTATATTTCTAATATACTTTTAATGGTATAATTACTCAATGATACAATGGTACAATACTTTGATTAATTGTTGATAACAGGTTGTTAAAACTATAACCGTTTAGAGTATAAAAGAAACTTCTAAAAAATTCAGATTTTTTTATTAATTAGTGTCTATCCATAAAGTTAATAAAATCGCAAAGCTATGACCTATTGGTAACCCACAATGGTTATCGTGGTATGATAATAAGCCTATTACAGAAATGCATTTAGGCATGATCTGGTCTTATAAAAATACGAGCAAAAATAGCTTATTTAAGTTTTTTATTAGTTCCTAAAA
>JAOZVK010000186.1 GCA_029938185.1 Bacteroidales bacterium
AAATAACAAACTAATCTATCAAAACGGACATTTATTTAATACCTATTCCTTAATATAATTTAGCAATAAAATTATAAAAGGTAGTCTTACAAAAGTTTTTCAGTCATTTATTATTACACAATCAACTATATGGCAATGATTTACAATAAAGCGTAAGTACATTAAATAGATTGAAGACCTTAAAAAAACATAACACTTAAAATAAAAAGAAATGAAAATACTAAAAAAAAATAAAAAACTTAGAATATTTATAATTAGCAGCTTTATTGCAATATTTTCATTAGCACTTATTAGCTTCGATGATGATGATGATTTTATATTGGTCAAAAATTTGGATATATACCATAGTTTGTTTAGAGAACTTCGTTTGTTTTATGTTGATGGTATTGATGTTGCTAAACTTATTGAGACAAGTATAAGTGAAATGCTTAAAACTCTTGATCCGTACACAGTATATTATCCTGAATCAAAAATTGATGATTATAGATTTGCAACAACAGGCGAATATGGAGGTATTGGAGCTTTGGTTCAGCGAAAAAATGATACAATTGTTGTAGCTAGAGTATATGAAAATTATCCAGCACACTTAGCAGGTATTTTACCTGGAGATATAATCCTTGAAATACAAGACAAACCACTAAAAGGCAAGGCTATCGCAAATGTTGGGAAATTTTTAAAAGGTCTTCCAAATACAAAAATTAAGTTACTTATAAAAAGACCAGGACAAAAAAAATATTTAACAAAGTATGCAAATAGAAAAAAGATTTTAGTTAAAAATGTTCCATATTATGGAGTTATAGACAAAAATATTGGATATATAAAGCTTAGTGGATTTACCGAAAGTGCAAGCTCAGAAGTTAAAAAAGCTTTGGTTGAACTAAAAGAAAAACACAATATTAAATCCTTGATTTTAGATTTGAGAGGAAATCCAGGCGGATTATTAATAGAGTCAGTAAATATTGTTAATTTATTTGTCGATAAAGGCGAATTAATTGTCAGTACAAAAGGAAAAATAAAAAGCTTTAATAGAAACATATATGCAAGAAATACTCCAATTGATACAGAAATACCTTTGTTTGTATTTGTTAATAGCGGTTCTGCATCAGCTTCTGAAATAGTTTCGGGTGCAATTCAAGATTTAGACCGAGGTGTTATTATTGGACAACGCACTTTTGGAAAAGGATTGGTACAAACAACTAGAGATTTAAGCTACAACACAAAATTAAAAATAACAACTGCAAAATATTATATTCCTAGTGGAAGATGTATTCAAGCACTTAATTATTCTAACAGGAATCCTGATGGTAGTGTTGGTAAAGTTCCTGATTCACTGATAACAAAATTTAATACACGAAATGGGAGAGTAGTTTTGGACGGAGGAGGTGTGATGCCTGATATAAAAATCAAACAAAATCAGATGAGTAATATGTTAATTGGATTAGTTTCAAAATATTTAATATTTGATTATGTTACAAAATATTGTATTGAACATAAATCTATAGAACCAGTGGACAAATTTACGTTTAATGAATATGAAGATTTTAAAAAATATATTATAAACCGAAAATTTACATACTTATCTCAAAGTGAGATGGCTCTTGAAAAACTAATTAATTCTACAAAAAGTGAAAAATATTATGATATTGTTAAAAATAATATTGGCAAACTAAAAAAACAACTTAGCCATGATAAAGAAAAGGATTTTGCAATATTCAAAAAAGAAATAATGAAAGCTATAAGTCATGAAATTGTTGTAAGATATTATTTTCAAAAAGGAAGAATTAAGTATGAACTAAATAATGATGATTTAGTAAATGAAACAAAAAATATGTTAGAAAATATGACAAAATATGACAAAATATTATCAAAAAACAAATAAGGACTTCGACCTATTTAATGAGGCTTACGTATTTTTGCAAAACACTGTCATATAACTTTGCGCTTAAAATGCGTCCAACTTAAAACAGATATCCTTAAATAGTAAATTTTAAACATATGAAAAGCATGTTATTATTATTATTTTTATAATGTTTTTTTTCAAAAAAAATTGTAATTAAATATATTATTATTATTTTAGTGTATATTATTAAAAATAGTAATACTTTATTGACAGTTTTTAAATAATTAGTAAAAAAATTCTATTTTTTATTACAAAATAAATGTTTGGCATTTTTTATGCTGTAAAAAAAATAAGTATTTTTAAAAGCAATACAAATAAACCCAAAATGGAAGTATACAAATTAAAAGGAACAGATGATACACCAGAAGTTGTACTTGATGCTGAAAAACAAATAATGCTAATTCAAGGAAAATCATTTCCGGCTGATGTTACCGAATTATATGATCCAATATTAGATTGGTTAAGAGAATATGCAGATAATCCAAACAAAAAAACGGAAATAACGCTAAAACTTGATTACTTTAATACAGCATCTTCAAAGCTTTTGTTAGATATATTGTACGTATTTGAAGATATATATGGTGATGGAAATGAAGTATTGGTTAAATGGTTTTTTCCTGAAGACGATGAAGATATGGAAGAAACTGGTGAAGAATATGCCGAAATTGTTGATGTACCTTTTGAGCATATTGGCTTCGAAACCATATATGAAGACTAATTTTTTTAATGCCCCTAAAAATATATTTGTAAATTGATAATTGCTGAATATCAAGTAGAAGCCTGTCGATAGTGACAGGCTTTTTTATTACTTCCAAACATGAGTTTTATCACTAAACATTTCTTTCTTCCAGATTGGAATATGTTCTTTTATTAAATCTACAAATTCTTTTGAGGCTGAAAAAGCCTGCTTTCTATGACCTGATGATATTAGTACAAACAATGATACTTCGCCAGTTTTTACTATACCTATACTGTGTTTTACTATAATATTATGGACATCATCATATTTTGTTTTAATTAAATCAACAAGCTTGTCCATTTCAGACTTTACCATTTCTGAATAAGCGGAATATTCTATTGCTTTAACCTCTTTATTGTCAATTATATCATTTCTTACTTGACCCAGAAAAATTGAATGTGCACCATTGTTTGTTTGATTGGTTCTTGAAATATAATTAGCAACCAAATCATTAGTAATTGCTCCTTCTACTAAATATAAATCTTTATTCATATTGTTTTTTTAATCAAATTAATTTTTTAATAATTTGGCTCATTAAGCCTTATACGCCATAAACGGCAATTAAGGTCTTTGACCTATTTAATGTGGCTTACGCTTTTTCATAAACTACTGTCATGCAGTCAATTGTAAAAAAACAAATGCAGAATAACTTTTGTTAGCCTACTTAACCCATATTTCAAAATCGCACAGCTCGAAAAACAAAACTAACCACCTGCAAATGGTGGTAATAGAGCTATTTCGTCCATATCCTTTAGTAAAATATCTGTATTATGTGCAATTTCTTTATTTAACGAAATTTGATATTTATGAGACTTTAATTTTTCATATTTGTTTTCTAATAAAGAAATTAGATTTTGTAGACTATCAATGTTTTCTATAATAATTTGATTGCTGTTAGTAAGTTCGGATAATACTCCAAAAAACAAAATTTTAACTTTCATATATTTTTAAATTTACTAAGGTCTTCGACCTATTTAATATTGCTTACGCATTCTATTAATATTCTAACAATGTGTAAATTAACAAAATATAAATGTTGAAAAACATTTGTTAGACTACTTATTTCTTAAATTCAGTTTACAGTTGTTGACTATCAGAATAAATATTAAGCTAAATATTTTTATTTGTTTTTAAGATATGAATTTAGCAATTTAGTTTGTAGCTTCGCTAAGTTGCTTACACAATATATTAATTATATTTGTTCTGTCATACCAGTTTCATATCTAAAATTAAATAATGACAAAAATATATAAATTCTGAGATGTTTTATATAAACTTTACATTTTTTTTCATATATAATAGTCTTACAAAAGTTTTTTAACATTTATATTTTTAAACCAAAAATAAGTACATCATCAGTCTGCTCATAGTCACCTTTCCAGTTAGTAAATGTATCAGATAGTATTTGTTTTTGTTCTGTCAAGCTATTTGTATGAATATCTAAAAGTAATGATTTAAAATTCTTTGTCATAAATTTTTGTTTTTTAACACCTCCAGTTTGATCTGCAAAACCATCAGAAAACATATATATATGATCGTTAGTTTGCAGCACGGTTTCATGTACAGTAAAACTATCTTTTTCTTTTATATGAATACCAACTGGCATTTTATCTGCCTTTATTTCTATAAGTTCACCTTTGCGAATAAGGTAAAGCGGATTGTAGGCTCCTGCAAATTCAAGTATTTTATTTTCAATATCAATAATACATAATGCCATATCAAAACCATCTTTTTGTTCATTCCTATCTCCTGTTTGTTTTAATGAGGCTTTTATTTTCTCACGCAATTCATTCAATATAGCATTAGCTCCAGTTAAAGCATCTTTGTTTACAATTTCGTTAAGCATAGAAACACCCAACATGCTCATAAATGCCCCTGGAACTCCATGACCAGTAGAATCGGCAGCAACCAAAATTATTTTATTATCTTTTTGTTCAACCCAATAAAAATCACCACTTACAATATCTCTGGGCTTGTTTAACAAGAAGAAATCTGGTAAAACTTTATTCATATATTCTTGTGTTGGCATAACTGCTTTTTGTATTCTACTAGCATATTTTATACTATTATTAATTTTATCATTTCTAACTGAAATTAGGTCACGTTGTTCGGTTACAATCTCATGTTGTGTAATTAAATCATTAAGCCGTTTACCATATAAATCGAAGATATATTTACGCCAACTAGGATATTCATCAATCCATTTTTTCGATTGTTCGGCACTTACTACAACAGTTTCTGTATCTACAGTAGCAATACCTTTTTGTCCCATATTATTTGATGAATGTATAATAGCATCAATTGCAATAATGCAACTTTCGCCTTGTTTTATTGTATAAATAGGATAATCTCGTCCCTTGCTATCTGTTTTCGATACATCTATATTACCTTTAATAACAATAGGTATTGATCCTGCTTGCTCTTTATTACTCTGAAAATTATGACCTTTAGGAAATTTGTAAATTGGAAGTTTTATTATTTCATATAATAGTTCCTTTTCAAAAATAATTTCTAAAGCTAAAAAATCTGATGATATTGATTCCATAATATTATAATTTTAAGGTCATTGACCTGTTTAATATTGTTCATACATAATATTTATAGTAACAAAACTACAAAAAAATTGTTAAATTACTATTTTTAATAAGTTTGATAGTTCATAAGTATCAATCATAAGGTTAATAAAAACGGGCTACTATAAGATGAAAATAAGAAGATTAAATCTTAAATTACAAAATGTTTTGCAAAAAAAAATTGATAACATAACATTAAGGAATCGTTAAAAAATAACTTTCCGATTTGTTTTTTATAAGATACTTATATCAGGTGTAAACAAATTCGTAATTTATTAATTCGTAATTTCCTAATTAAGTACTGTTACAAAAAATTTTCGACATTTACTTATTAATAACTTTTTGATTAAATTGTCTTTGTACTAATGCATAAGCAACTATAAATAGGTCGAAGACCTTACTTAAATATATCCTTTCTTAAATTATCATAATTGTCAAAAGCTATTTTATTTGAAAAGAAAATTGTCAAAACAACATTTAAAATTGACGATGAAAATATTGTAACTAATAACATAATTTGATATTTAACAGCAATATTGGGATTGCTGCCACCAAGAATTTGCCCTGTCATTACTCCAGGTAATGATATTAATCCCATAATGGCTGTTATGGCAATTAATGGATTAAAAGCAAGTTTCAATGCATCTCGCATAAATGGTAATAATGTTTCTTTTTTATTCGCACCATTTGCAAGATACCACCTGTATAGATTATATTCGTTATCAATTCTTTTATAATATGCATTAAGAGAAATAATTACACTCCCAATAGTATTTCCTAAAAGCATACCTGTTACTGGAATAAAATAACGTGCATCAAAAATATTTTTAAGTTTTACTACAAATCCAAGAAAATATGCATCTGTGATTGCAATACTTGTAATACCAGATAAAAATATAGGAATAAAAAAGAATTTAATTTTCAAACCACTTCTTTTAATAATTGTGTATGTTGCAATAATTGACATAATCATCACCCAAAAAACATTAATTAATATGCTATTAAGTTGAAAAATATACTCCAAATATAAACCAACCATCAGCAATTGAACAGTCATTCTTGCTGTTGCAATTATAGTATCTTTTACCAGACCAGTTTTATAATACCAAAGCACAAATATCGGAATTAGCATTAAAGCATATCCTGTAAATAGTTCAAAATAATTTATATCAATAACTTTTTCCATGATTTTATTTGTTTAACTTTAAGAGCCTAAATGTATGATTCTATCAGAATTTTCAATCCAATACTTATCATGAGTAGCTGCAATAATCGTCATTTTTTTTTTACTAAAAATATAATCAGTAACTTTCCTTTTTATATTTTCATCTAATGCAGAAGTTGGTTCATCAACAAGTAATAATGGTTTGTTAAGTAAGATGCAACTTGCCAAAATAATTCGCTGTCTTTGTCCGCCAGATATTTCATTGAGTTTTTTTGTAAGAAGTTTTTCCGACAATTCAAATTTATCAAATATTTTACTAATTTTTTCTTTATTTGGATTGTTTTCTTGGTTTACAACAAAATTAAATGGAGCAAATAGTAATTCATTTACAGTATCAAAATTCAAACTTGTTTCTTGCGGAAGCCATGCAATTAATTTTCGTATTTTACCAATATTATCCGAATTTAATATAATATTATTAATAGAAATCACTCCTTTAAAATCAGGAATAAATCCTGCCAATAAATTTAGTAAGGTAGATTTTCCTGTTCCAGACTTTCCTGTAATTGCAAGTTTCTCTCCTTTTTTGAGAACATAATTAAAATTATTGTAAATTATTTCATTTTTGAAATTAATATTTAAATTAGCTATTTTTATCATTTTTAATATTTTTAGAAATAAACTTTTAGTATCCACGCAAAGCTTGACAATAAATTACTGTCACACAAAATAAACTAACAAATTGAATTATTAAAAATAAAATGTCATCTTATTTCATAAAACTTATTGTGGTTTGAAACGTGTCGCATATTCTTATTTGTTTACATAGTTTCAGAACTCACAAAAAGCGTCAAATTGAACAAAGGTAAATTTTATAAGTTCAAGAAAAAAAATATATTTTTGAACAAAATGAAAGTATTATAATTAAAAATTGTCATGTACTTAGGGGACTCGAAAAAATAAAATACAATTCTTTGTCATTATTTTGCCATTTTACTACTTCAAAAAAAGGTCTTAAATAGTTTACTATTTGCGACTTTTTTTGAATTGTAAAATAACAAACTAATTTAATATATTTGCATTTTATTTATTCGAGTACCCTTAGTCAAAGACATTAAAACATTAAATTGCAAATGAAAGAAGCATTATTTTATAAAAAAACAGAAAACAAAACAGTAGAATGTTTATTATGTCCTCAATTTTGTAAAATTAAAAATAATAAAACAGGTTTTTGTAAAGTTAGAACAAACAAAAATGGAAAGCTTTATTCTGATAATTATGGTCTTTTGTGCTCAGTAGCTTTTGACCCTATCGAAAAAAAACCTTTATATCATTATTTCCCTTCATCTAATATTATGTCGATAGGAAGTGTTGGGTGTAATTTGCATTGTAAATTTTGTCAAAACTGGGAAATATCTCAAACATCTGTAAGTAAATATTCTTATATGGAAAAATATTCAATATCAGATATAATTTTTGCATCTCAAAAAAAACAAAATAATATTGGAATTGCGTATACATACAACGAACCAACTGTGTTTTATGAGTTTATGATTGAGTTAGCAGAAGCAGCATATAAAGTAGGCTTAAAAAATATAATGGTTTCTAATGGTTTTATTAACGAAAAACCTCTAAGCGAATTGCTAAAATATATTGATGCGTTTAGTATTGATTTAAAAGCATATACCGAAAGTTTTTATAAAAATTATACTTCATCAAATTTAGAGCCTGTAAAAAATACTTTAAAACAAATTAGAAAAGCAGGCAAACACATTGAAATAACTAATCTTATTATACCAACACTTAATGATAATATAGAGAAGTTTACTGAAATGATAGATTGGATTACTCACGAACTTGGAAAAGATACAATTTTACATTTATCAAGATATTTTCCAAGATATAAAACTAATATTGAAAAAACACCGTCTGCTACTATACACAAACTCTACAAAATAGCAAAAAGTAAGTTAAATTATGTTTTTATAGGAAATATGCATTCAGATGAAGGACAGAATACAGTGTGCATAAATTGCAATAAAACAATAATAGTACGCAATGGATACTATACGAGCACTCAAGGTATTGATAAACAAGGAAAATGTATATATTGTAACACTAAGGTCAAAGACCTCACTAAAAATTAAATATAATAATGGCAGTTTTTTTATTTGATAAAATTATTTTTGGTCCAGTGACAAGCCGTCGATTAGGAGTTTCTTTAGGAATAAACCTTTTACCAATAGACTCAAAACTATGCAATTTCAATTGTATATATTGTGAATGTGGTTGGACACCAAAGCATAAACATAAATCAAAATTTCATTCTCGCAAGTTAGTAAGCAGTAAGTTGGAAGCAAAGCTAAAAGAAATGTACGAAAACAAGGAAGCACTTGATGTAATTACTTATGCTGGAAATGGCGAACCAACTATGCATAAGGAGTTTGCAGGTGTAATTGATGATACTATAAGTTTAAGAAACAAATATTTTCCTAAAGTTAGAATTGCTGTATTGTCCAATGCAACACTTATTCATAAACCGAGCGTGATTGAAGCTCTACGCAAAATAGATGACAATATTCTTAAAATAGATTCGGCATTTGATGAAACTATTCAAATCCTAAACCAACCAATAGGAGTGTATAAACTTAAAAATATTATTGAAAGCTTAAATGGTTTTGATAATAATCTTATTATACAAACTATGTTTCTCAGAGGTAATTACAATGGTAACTATATTGATAATACAACAAAAAAAGAAATTGATGCATGGTTTGAAATAGTTAAAAAAATTAACCCTCCCATGTTAATGATTTATACAATTGCACGAGACACCCCTACTGATGGTTTAGAAAAAATAACTTATAAAGAATTAAAACAAATTGCAAGTAGAGTCGAAAAACTAAATATAAAAGTACAAATTTCAGTATAAGTGAATTTAAATAAATCAGGGTTTGTTCAAAAAAGGACTAACACCAAAGTATTACTTTTAATATTATTCTGTATAATAAGTTCTGTTACAAAAGTTTTTCGATATTTATTTATTCATAACTTCTTGATTAGAATATCTTTGTACTAATGCGTAAGCAACTATAAATAGGTCGAAGACATTACGTTCTGCATTCAATATTCTACATTTTATATCGAATATTGAATGTAGAATGTAGTATATTTGTGTTTTGTAAAAATGGACTGTCTTATATGTATGTAAAGATGAGTATCTTAGACTCCTAAAAAACATATTTTTCAAGTATCTTATTATCCAAAAGATATAAAATGTATCCTAAAATTGTTCATTGTTTGTATATCTAAAATTTATAAATTGACGCTTTTAAATTATCTGATATTCAGCACTTAAGTATTGTGTAAAGGACTGAACAATCTCTGCTACTTTCATTATACCTACATTTCGCACCCCTAATGTAAAAAAAAATAATTAAATTCCCAAAAAAAAA
>JAOZVK010000187.1 GCA_029938185.1 Bacteroidales bacterium
ATTAAAAACTTAAATTGCAAAATTTATTATTTTTTTTTAACTTCGTAAAGTAGAACTAAAGGCATTTATGTAATTGGCTTGATATCAGCCCACGATTACCATCGTGGGCTGATATCAAGCCAATTACATAAATGCCTTTAGACATGACCTATAAAATTGCTGACTTTATGGACGCACACTAATTAAGTCAAACAGCGTCACTCATAATTATTAATTATTTTTTTAACGACACTCTTAAGTAGTCTTACAAAAGTTTTATGACATCCGAGCCTCTGTTATAGTTTCTGTATCTTTTTTAATTCACGTTTGTTTCTTTCAATTTCTGTTTTCAACTCCCTTTCTGATGGTAAATACAACATATACTTTGTTGCAAACAATTGTTCATTTTCTTTTAATACAGAGTATTTAACAATCGTTTCGTCTTTGTCTGTACAAAGTAAAATCCCAATAGTTGGATTATCTGTTTCTGTGCGTTTTAAATCATCGTACATTCTCACATACATATCAAGCTGACCTACATCTTGATGAGTTAATTCAGATGTTTTTAAGTCAATTAATACAAAACATTTTAGTAAATAGTTATAAAATACCAAGTCTATGTAGAAATCCTTTGTCTCGGTTCGTATGTGTTGTTGCCTTGCTATAAATGCAAATCCATTCCCTAATTCAAGCAAAAAAGTTTGCAAATTGTCAATAATTGCTTGTTCCAATTCGTGTTCTAAATATTTAATATCTTGTTTTAAACCAAGAAACTCTAAAACATTCGGGTCTTTTAATATTTCGATATGCTTTGTTGCAAGTCGTTTTAAATTTTTTGTTGCCTCAATTTTTACAGCATCTTTATCACTTGAGGCAATTATCCGTTCATAGTAAAATGTATTTACTTGTCGTTTTAGTTGTTTAACATTCCAATTTTGATTTGCAGCTTCATAGATATAGTATTGTCTGGCTTTTGGATTTTCCACTCGCATTAATATTCGGTAATGACTCCAACTTATATCAATACGCAATGAATAAGTATCAATTACCTTATTGTCTATGCTTTGTAATTGGTGACATAGGTTGTCACCTTTTCTCAAAAGTTCAAATTCAGGCAAAAGGTTACTTACCGTGTCACCTTTTGCATTTTCTAAGACCCAAACAGGAAATTAAAGATAAAATTTACGAAAAAGTTTTAAGTTGGTTTGGTCATATCCTTTACCAAAATCTTTTGTCAATCTATTTGATAATTCTCTTATTATAAATTTACCATATTGAGCTCGCTCTTTTCCGTTTTGTTCTTCTTCTACAATCAATCTGCCTGTATGCCAATTTGCTAATACTGATGCGAAATTCACGGCTCTGTTTGCGTAAGTTTTTGCCTGTTGAAGTACATTAAAAACCTGATTGTAAAAACGCTCATTCAGTAAGTTACTCATTCTGTTTTATGGTTATTAAAATTATTAAATATCTGTTTTACGTATTTATTTTATTATAGTAATACTCAAAATTTCTATACAATTTCCTTTTCAACTTGTATATTAAAATCAATAGTATCTTTCATTATTTAAAGTCCTGTTCAATAAAACAGCAAATATAACATTTTTTTTTCTCAACTCTGTTTGCCGTCATAATTAATGTTCATAAAACCCGATGACCTCCAGAACCTGTTATAAAAACAATTATATTGACGGCGAAAAATCGAACATAGAACTGAGCTTGCATAAATTTTGCCATCATTTTAGATTTATAAATGTATACAAAAGTAAGATATTCAAAATTATTTTTTCTGATAAATATTCTTTCAAATAATTTTCTACAAAACATCTAACACATACCTGCACAATTTATATATAAAAATTACTATTTCATAAAAAAAATATGACAAATTGAAGTTTTTTTCTATATATCAAATGGTGTTTTGTATTTTGTTCGATTAAAATTAATATATTTACAGAAATTTTATAAAATAAAAAACCATCACATTATTATTAAATAAGAAATATAAAATACTTATTAATAATACTATAACTCAAATAAGATAAAATGAATTTAATTTTTAAAAAACTCTAAAACATTGAGCATTGTAAGCGAAAAAGCCGAACAATATCTAATTTATGCTGACGTTTGCTTGTTAGACATTGACTATATGCTTCATAACAATATTATTTTAAAAAAAATACAGAGAGATATAAAACGATTTTAAATTATGAGTTCAAAAACCATAAATACTGAGGCATACAAAAAACTTAAAACAGATGCAACAAAAGAGTTCGATTAGGACAAACTGCTGCCCTGAATGCTGTAAATATTGAACAAATAATGCTTTATTGGGATTTAGGTAAAATGATAATTGAGCAACAAAATAAATATAAATGGGGAAAATCAATAGTAAAACAACTCTCAAACGACCTACAAAAAGAATTTGAGGGTATGCGTGGATTATCTACTACAAATTTGTGGCGTATGCGTGCTTTTAATTTGGCTTACACTAACGATACAATTCTCCCACCAGTGGTGGGAGAATTACAAACACCTAATAAAAACTCTATACCTCAAATACTTACCAAAGTGTCATAGTCGCACAATTATGTAATAATAGAAAAATGTAAAGACATTCTTTCCGTATTTCTGTACAATTACCTTTTCAACTTGTACATTAAAATTAATTGCATCTTCCATTATTTAAAATCCTGTTTAATAAAACAGCAAATATAACATTTTTTTATTATTTTTTTCAATCCTGTTTGCCGTTATAATTAATGTTCATAAAACCCGATGACCTCCAGAACCTGTTGTAAAAACAATTATATTGACGGCAAAAAACCGAACATAGAACAGAGCTTGTATAAAATATGACAAATTGAGGTTTTATCCTATGTATTAAATAGTGTTTTATATTTAGTTCGGTAAAAATTTAATACATTTACAGAAATTTTATTTAGGTTGAAAGTAGTAAAGTCGCAGACCTGTTTAATGCCTTGTCTGTCAATATTGTATTATTTTAACTAACAGAAAGTGTTAATAATATTTTTATATTTGAAAAATGGATATTATCTTTGCAAATAAGAAATTAGAAAAGTGGGCAAATAATTTTTCTATTGCACAAAAAAAACTTGGGAAATAGAGAGCAACAAAATATCACCAGAGACTTGGAGCTATGTACGATGTAGAGAGTTTTGATGAACTTGAAGTTTTGCCTGGTAACTTTCATTCGTTGAAGTCTAATCGAAAAGGGCAATGTGGTCTTGTAGTTTAGACCATCCATACAGATTAATTTTTGAACCAGCAATTAAACCAATTCCAAAAAATAAACATGGAACACCAATTCTGACAGAAATAAAAATTGTAGAGATAATTGAAATTGTAGATTACCACTAAAATATTAAAAACATGATACTTAAAAATCAATACACACCAAATATTGTTTTTCATCCTGCTACCACTCTAAGTGAAAAATTAGAAGAAATGGAAATGAGCCGTAAGGAGTTTGCATTAAGGACAGGAAAACCTGTAAAAACTATTATAGCTGTTTTAAAAGCCGAAAGCTCACTCACTCCCGAAATGGCTATTCTATTTGAAAACGTAACACAAATACCTGCTAAATTTTGGATTAACAAACAGGCTCGTTACAACGAATACATAGCACGTAAAAAACAAGAAGCAGTTATAAAAGAAGGCAAAGAATGGACTAAAAAATTTCCATATGCCGAAATGTCCAAAAATAATTGGGTTACACCTACAAGAAATATAGATGAAAAAACTTTAAACATGTTAAGATTCTTTGGAATATCTTCACATAAAGCTTGGGGAAAATTGTATTTAGAAACCGAACTAAAAGTTGCAGCTTACACCTCGTTAAAACAATCTCATCAGCCACACGCAATATCGGCATGGTTGAGAAAAGGAGAGTTACAAGCTAAGAATATTTCATCACCTGTGTTTGATATGAAAAAGTTGAAAAACAACATACCTGCCATGCGCTCATTAATGATAATGCAGCCCTCGGATTTCTTTGAACAATTACATCAACTCTGTTTACAAGCTGGAGTTGTGTTACTGTTTACACCCAAATTACCCAAAGTTCCATTAAGTGGCTCTACTCGTTGGTTAAAGAATAAACCTTTAATTCAATTAACAGCTCGCTACAAAAAGAATGACAGTTTTTGGTTTACTTTTTTTCATGAGTTAGGTCATATAATATTACATGGCAAAAAATATATTTCATTAGAAAATATAGATTTTGCTGCATCAAACCCCGAAAAAGAAGAGGAAGCGCACCAGTTTGCAATTAGCCAAACTTTTACAAAAAAACAGGAAAAAGAAGTATTGGAAAACAAAAACTATGATAAACAAAGTATTATCAATTATGCTAAGAAATTTAATACTCACCCTGCCATGATTATTGGACGTTTACAACACAAAGGCTATATACCTTATAGTGTTGGGAGACAGTTTATGGAACCAATTGATTTAAGCCTTATCAACAATGACTAAATTGACATACTAAAATCTTTGACTTTTTTTTATACTTTCACTTTATGTATAATTTGTTGCAATTTTAGGTATAATCCATTGTATTTACGTATTTACGAATATTATATATTACAATAAACCAATATACATTGTTAAGGTGAATTAGCAAAGCAACAATAACACAAACTCAACAAAAGTAAACTTTAAAAAATAAAATATGCCAACGAAATTTTTTACAAATAGTGATGATAATAGTTTATTAAAAAAGTTTGAAGGAACTTTAAAGCATATCACTAAGCTCAATCATTTGATGCCTTGGTTGGATATTTTAGGGCTTCTGGGTGGTCTTATAAAAATTAATAAATTACAAGAATATTATTAGTTCTAATTTTATTCTTTTTTTTATTGTATTGCTTTTGCCCTTTAAGGTTTCTTTGGCAAGCTTTGTTTTTTCTTTATTCAACTCACTTTCAATAAATTCGTAAAATGAGCTTGTTCCGTAGGTATCATTAAAAAAATGTTTTTCAAACTCTGCAAAAGTCAAAATTTTATCATTCAACAAATAATCATCTACAATCTTATTTGCTTTATTGTAATTTTTTCTAATGTATTTGTTTTTTCTTAAATATTGTGGGTCTCTTTTAAAAACCTTTGAATCCTTAAGGCTCCAATGATTTTCAAAAACTTTTATTTTTAATGAAATTAATTTTACTTTCCTGTTTATTGTAACACGTAAATTTACAGTTCTTGAACCATCCTTGTTACACCAATCAGTACGAAGAATAATTTTTATATATACATTCATTTTTATAATATTTAATGTTAAACAAATGTTAAACAAAATATCATTATAAATGAAAAAACATACTTCAATCCAATATAACCCCCAAGCGATATTAAATTAAAAATGAGACAATTGAAGCATTCTGCTCTAATTGTCTCACTATCAAAGTGGTACCACCTGGAATTGAACCAGGGACACACGGATTTTCAGTCCGTTGCTCTACCAACTGAGCTATGGTACCTTTGTTTCTATTGCGTTGCAAATGTAAAGATATTTTTTTTTAATAAAAAATAAAAATGAAAAAAAATATATAAAATATTGATTTTTTTTTTATCAAAATATTAAAAAAACACTATTTCATTGATAATCAATTATAGTAAAATTATTTAGGCGTAAGCAAAGTAAAAAAACTCGAAGAGCCACAACATTTATTCAGGAACACATATTTTTCCAGCTATTGCTTCTTTTATTGTCCTGTATACTAAAAAAACAAATATAATCAAAAGCATGCCATATGTAATCGTTGCAAAATACTTATAGTAAATAATTTGAGATTTATAAAACATTAAAAAACTTGAAATTGTAATAGCTGCAATAGGAAAAGTATATGCCCACCACGATAAAAAGAAATTTATTTTTATAAAAGAACGGAACATTGCAAGCAATAATATAAATGTGAATACAGCAAAAAAGTACATTATTTTTGCAAATGAATCTATTTCTCCTACCAATTTAACATATGAAATAAAACCAATTGCAGGTGGTGCAATAAGTATAAAAAATGTTGGAATAAGTTTTTCGGGCAAAGGTTTATCAAAAAATGCTCTATACATAAATATTGTTAAAAGAACTATCCACAAAATAAAACCAATGCTATAAAAAAACCATGAAATATCTTCGTGAAAATGTATTGACGCTGGTATTGGAACTAATATATTACCAACAACAGGAATAAACCATGCAGGACTAATATGAACAACATTGTATTTGATATTTGTAATCCATTCAGTCAATATATATAATGAAAACAATAAGTGCCCAACTGCACCTATAACAAGTAAATAGTAAGAAAAACTATTATTAATGTTAATAAAAACAATACTCAATAAAATAAAACTTATTGTAAATGCAGGGAAAAAACTTAATCTTGCTGGATGCTGCAATTCAGCTTTAACTTCTTTTGGATATTTAACTATCTTAATTAAGTAGACAACAGTTACTAAAGTAAAAACAAAACATGTAAAAAAAATCATAAACGAAGCAACTATTTCATGAATTTTTATAAATTCAACTGCTTTTTGGCTTGCAATTGTAATACCAGATAAACCTAGTATTAGTGCAAAAAAAGAAATAGGAAAATTTTTTAATCTTTCAATCATATTATTATATTAAGTTATACTTTCAATGGTTCAATTATTCAATGATACAATTATACAATATTTTGATTAATAGCTCATAACTTTTTTAAAAAAGTAAAATTTTTAACCTAATTTAGTATATGTAAATATGCAAATATATATATATGTAATTTATAGTACAAGTATTGTTCTAATTTTGTTAGTATTTAAAAAGGGGGACTAAATAGCACTTATAAAAACTACAAGTTCAGTCCTACAAAGGAATTAATATTTTCTGAGTGTACTAAAGCAAATTAGATTTTCATATCATTAAGGCTATCTGTGGTTTAAAAACATATTGGTTCTGTGTTAAACAAAAAAATAAAACCAATTTAACTTGTGTATAAATTCATGTTATGCTAAATTTGTTTATTTATATACAACTAAAAAAAAAAAAAATGTAATTTATGTTAAAATATGCTCACATAATTTTAAATTTGTATATAAAACAATAAATTTGTAACATAATACAATTGATTATATAACAAAAATTATATTATGAGAGACAAAAAAGCAATCTTAGTAATATTAGATGGTTGGGGAGTTGGAGACAAAACTATATCAGATGCCATTTATAAAGGTAAAACTCCATATATAGATAGTTTGATTGAAAAATATCCAAACTCACAACTACAAACTAGTGGCGAAAATGTTGGCTTACCTGACGGACAAATGGGAAACTCTGAAGTAGGACATATGAATATTGGTGCTGGAAGAGTAGTTTATCAGGATTTGGTAAGAATAAATAGAGCAATTGCTGATAATTCTATATCAGAAAACACCATTCTTGTTGATGCTTTAAACTATGCAAAAGATAATAACAAAGCTGTACATATGATTGGCTTATTATCCGATGGAGGTGTACACTCAATGAATTCGCATATATACAAATTGTGTGATATTACAAAAGATTATAATTTAGATAAAGTATATATTCATGCCCTTACTGATGGAAGAGACACCGACCCCAAAAGTGGTGCAGGATATGTAAAAGAACTTGAAAATCATTTGAAAAAATCAAATGGTGAATTGGCAAGTCTTGTAGGTCGCTATTATACAATGGATAGAGACAAACGTTGGGAAAGAATAAAAGTAGGGTACGATTTACTTGTAAAAGGCAAGGGAAAAAAAACACAAAGTATTTTGCAAGCAGTTCAAGAGTCTTATTTTAATGATATAACAGATGAGTTTATAGAACCTATTGTAAAAGTTGATGAAAACAATAGACCAATAGCTACAATAAAAGAAGATGATGTTGTTTTATGTTTTAATTTCAGAACAGATAGATTACGACAAATAACAACAGCACTTAGTCAAGAAGATATGCCTGAGTTTGGTATGGAAACAAAAAACCTATATTATCTGACAATGACAAGATATGATGCGAATTTCAAAAATATTAATATTATATATGATAAAGATAATATTGACCAAACAATGGGACAGCTAATTGCAAATGAGGGTAAAAAACAATTAAGAATTGCCGAAACTGAAAAGTTTGCACATGTTAGTTTTTTCTTTTCGGGTGGTAGAGATGATAAATTTGAAAACGAAGAACGAATATTAATACCATCTCCCAAGGTAGCAACCTACGATTTGCAACCACAAATGAGTGCAAATGAAGTAACCAATGCAGTTGTAAACGAAATTGAAAAACAAAAATTCGATTTTATTTGTTTAAATTTTGCAAATGGCGATATGGTAGGACATACTGGAATATACGAATCAATATTGAGTGCAATTAATACTGTTGATAAATGTGTCGAAAAAGTTGTTGAAAGTGCAAAGAAGAATAATTATTCTACAATGATTATTGCTGACCATGGAAATGCCGATTTCACAAAAAATCAAAATGGAACTCCTAATACAGCACACTCATTGAATCCGGTTCCATGTATATTAGTAAGTAATGAATTTGAAAAAATAAATAATGGAATATTAGCTGATGTTGCTCCTACATTATTGAAAATAATGGATATGGAAATACCAAAAGTAATGACTGGTAAAGTATTAATATAAAAGTCTACTTTGAACCTTGTTTATGTCTGAATATGCAAGTATTATAAAAAAAATGATATTTTATTTTTACATTATAATATTTATTAGATATAAGCAAAAATACTTATTATTAATCACTTATAATCAAGTGTTGTAAAATATTTTATGCGCAAGCAACGTAAAAAGGCTCGAAGAGCCAAAATATATTTTAAAATGTATGAAAATAAAAATATAAGCAACAGAATATCAACATACGAAGAGAATATTAAGAACCTTTGTAAAATTCTACCCGAAACCAAAGAGTCTGAATTAATGAAGGAGCAGTTGATGCATTCAATAGAATCAGTTTTATCTATTTTTAATGAGGCTCAGAAAGCTCACAATAAACAAGAGTTTTTAAGTAAAATGGCATTGGTTATCAATGAAGCGAACGAGTGTACATTTTGGATTGATTTAGTTATAGAAGTTGGCATGATTACTGAAGATGAAATAGTTGAATTAGTAGACAAAGGTTACGATTTGTTAGACGAATTAAATAATATTAAGGATAAAAATTATATATAATTAGAAAAATGTTTGAAATAGAAAACACAATAGTAAGTTCCGAAATAATTGATAATTTTTTTTGTTGCGATTTGAAAATATGTAAAGGAATGTGTTGTATCGAAGGCGATTCGGGAGCACCTATTGAAGATGCTGAAAAAGAAATAATTGAAAATGTATATTCTAAGATAAAACCATATCTTAGACCAGAAAGTATTAAAGAAATAGAACAAAAAGGAAAATATGTAATAGATTATGATAATGAAACTGTAACAACTATAATAAATGGCAAAGAATGTGTGTATGTAATATTTGAAAATGGAATTGCAAAATGTGCATTTGAAAAAGCATATTATGATAAGAAAATAGATTTTAAAAAACCAATTTCTTGTCATTTGTATCCTATAAGAATAACAGAATACCAAAAGTTTGATGCTGTAAATTGTGACAAATGGGATATTTGTAAATCAGGATTTAAGAATGGCGAAAAATTAAACTTAAATTTATATAAATATTTGAAAGAACCTTTAATAAAAAAATATGGTAAAGAATGGTATGAAATGCTTACCCAAGCTGGTGAAGGTAAAATTGAATATCTTACTAATTAGTGTCCATCCATAAAGTCAATAAAATCGCAAAGCGATGACCTATTGG
>JAOZVK010000188.1 GCA_029938185.1 Bacteroidales bacterium
AATCCTGTAAATCCTGTCAAAAAATAAAATAATGTCCAATACTAAACGTGTAGCCTAAAAATGTTTATTTGACTATTAAAAAATATACAATATAATGTTAAAAATTAGAAATTTAAAAGCAAAAATTGAAGGTAAAGAAATATTACAAGGAATAAATCTTGAAATAAAAAAAGGCGAAGTACATGCTATAATGGGACCAAATGGCTCAGGAAAAAGTACACTTGCATCTGTATTGGCAGGAAGAGATTTATTTGAAGTTACTGATGGAGAAGTTGAGTTTGAAGGAAAAAATTTGTTAGAAATGCTACCTGAAGAACGTTCGCGAGAAGGAGTTTTTTTAGCATTTCAGTATCCAATAGAAATACCCGGAGTCAGTATAACTAATTTTCTAAGAGCTTCGATTGCAGAACATCGCAAACATAAAGGACTTGAACCATTAACAGCATCGCAGTTTTTAAAACTTATGAAAGAGAAAAAAGCACTTGTCGAAATTGAATCAAATCTTACAAATCGTTCGGTAAATGTTGGCTTTTCGGGTGGTGAAAAAAAACGAAACGAAGTATTTCAAATGGCTATGTTAGAACCAACTCTTTCAATTCTTGACGAAACAGATTCGGGACTTGATATTGATGCTTTGCGTGTTGTTGCAAACGGAGTAAATATGCTAAAATCAAAAGATAATGCAAGTTTGGTTATTACTCACTATCAAAGATTATTGGACTATATTGTACCCGATTTTGTTCATGTTTTATATAAAGGACGAATTGTGAAATCTGGAACAAAAGAATTGGCTTTAGAACTTGAAGAAAAAGGATATGATTGGATTAAAAAAGAAATCGAAGGTCTTCGACCTGTTTAATGTTGCTTACGCATGATAAGGTCTTCGACCTATTTAATGTTGCTTACGCATGATAAATACAAAATACGAACCTAACCATATTGAAATAACTTACATCAAAGAAGCTAAAACACCATTTTCTATTGAACATAAGAACTTGTTGGAAGAACGTTTAGAACAAATTGAAAATAATGAAACTACTTTTAAAAGCTGGGATTTAATGAAAAAAAAGCAATATAAAATAGAAGTAAAAAAAGACGATTTTTTTTCGATATTTGAAAAGGATATTACACTTTTACAAAACGAAAGAAAAGAAACTGTATTAGATTTTTATAAAAACTCTAATTTTCCATCAAAAAAAGATGAAAAGTGGAGACATACAAAGCTAAAATCATTATTACAAAATAAATACAAAATACAAAATTCTAATAATTTTTCAGAATTTGAAATTAATGACTTTCTAATTCCAAATCTTGATGCTAATGTTTTAGTTTTTATTAACGGTAATTTTATTGAAAAGTATTCAAAAATAAATAATAAATCTTCATTTATAATTGAAGATATGATTGTTGCAAAATCAAAACATTCTGAAATTTTTGATAAATATTTTGAATCAACAGAGATATATAAAAAAGACGTTTTTACAGCAACAAATTCAGCTTTTATATCTAATGGGACTTTTATCTACCTGAAAGAAAATACAATAGTTGATAAGCCAATACATATTATTAATATATCGAATAGTAAAAACGAAAATACAGCATCGCAAACAAGAAATTTGTTTATTTTTGGAAACAATAGTCAATCAAAAATAATTTCGACATATCACACAATGTACGAAAATTTTGTTTTTGATAATATTGTAACTGAGATTATAGTAGCAGCTAAGTCAGTTGTTAATTACAATATTGTTCAAGACATTAGCAACAAAGCGCATCATATAAATAATATAAATGTATTGCAAGATACTTCGAGCAGTTTTACTTGTAATACAATTAGTCTTTCGGGCAAATTGATTAGAAACGAGATAGATATTGATATAAATGGTGAACATTGCGAAACAGATATTAATGGACTGTATCTCCCAACCGATAATCAACATTTTGATAATATATTGTATCTAAATCACAGTAAACCAAACTGTAAAAGTAATCAATTATATAAAGGAATAATTGATAATGAAGCATCAGCAGTTTTTTATGGAAAAGTATTTGTGGCAAAAGATTCTCAAAAAACAAATGCGAATCAATCGAATAAAAACGTATTATTAACTAATAGTGCAACAATAAATAGTAAACCTCAGCTTGAAATTTATGCAGACGATGTAAGTTGTTCGCATGGTTCAACAACCGGACAATTAGATGAAAATGCTATGTTTTACCTCCAAGCAAGAGGAATAGGAAAAAATTTAGCTAAACGGCTATTACTAAAAGCATTTGTATCCGATGTGATTGATAAAATTACAATTAAAGAATTTAAAGAATATGTAGATAATTTAATAAAAAATAGCTTTCAAAATTAAATAGGTCGAAGACCTTTGTTTGAACTTAACAAATAGTAAAAAGGTATGTTAGATGTTAATAAAATAAGAAACGATTTTCCAATATTAAGCCAAAAAGCCTATAATAAACCATTGGTTTATTTAGATAATGGAGCAACAACTCAAAAGCCTCAGTTTGTATTAGATAAAATTAATAAGTTCTATTCGTCTCAAAATAGTAATATTCATAGAGGAGCACATTATTTAAGCGAACAAGCTACTGCTGAATATGAAAAAGCAAGATTAACAATAAAACAGTTTGTTAATGCAAATCATTTACACGAAATAATTTTTACTAAAGGTACAACAGATTCAATAAATCTTGTTGCATTTTCATATGGAGAAAAATTTGTAAATGAAGGCGATGAAATCCTTGTCAGTGAAATGGAACACCACTCAAATATAGTTCCATGGCAATTGTTATGTGAAAGAAAAAATGCAACACTTAAAGTAATTCCAATTAATGATGCAGGCGAATTAATAATGTCTGAATTTGAAAAATTAATTAATAAAAATACTAAGTTAGTTGCTGTTACTCATGTTTCTAACACATTAGGAACAATTAATCCTATTAAAGAAATAATCCGAGTAGCACACAAAAATAATGTTCCTGTTTTGATTGATGGAGCACAAGGAATTCAACATACTAAGGTTAATGTTCAAGAACTTGATTGTGATTTTTATGCTTTTTCGGGACATAAAATATATGCCGAAACTGGAATTGGAATATTATATGGTAAAGAAAAATACTTAAATAGTATGCCTCCTTATCAAGGCGGAGGCAATATGGTTGATATTGTCAGTTTTGAAAAAACCACATATAATGAACTTCCTCATAAATTTGAAGCAGGAACTACAAATTTTGGTGGGGCAATTAGTCTATCGGCAGCATTACAATATATTAGTAATATTGGCATTGATAAAATAAGTGAGTATGAATTAGACTTATTAAATTATGCAACCGAAAAACTTTCCGAAATTGAAGGGCTTGTAATATATGGAACTGCAAATAATAAATCAAGTGCTATTTCTTTTTTACTTGATGGTATCCATCATTATGATGTAGGTGTTATGCTCGACAAAACTGGAGTGGCAGTAAGAACCGGAACTCATTGTAATCAACCACTTATGAAACGACTTGGAATAACAGGAACAGTTAGGGCAAGTTTCTCGTTTTATAATACTAAAGAAGAAGTTGATATATTATGTAATTCAATAAATAGAGTAAAACAAATTTTTAGTTAAGATATTAGACCTATTTTTATTGTTGTTTATGCACTTGTGTTGATGGCTCAAAAACAGATAGTTGTCACAAATGTAGTTTGGCTTTTCGAGTCTTTTTAGCTTGCTTACGCCTAAATAATTCAATATTACAGATTATCAGTTAATTAAAAAGCAAAAATAAAGATAAATTGATTATATTTGTCAAGTAATAAATTTGGATAACTATACTAATTAATAATTAATAATTAAAAATTGGCTATCGCCTGAAAATAAGAATTATATATAATTTGAAAAGTAAATTATTTAACCTAAGTTAGTATATGTTAGATTTTAAAAAATATATAAAAGAATTACAATCTGTTTCAATAGATGAACTAACAGAGCATTCGAAACGATTTGCACTTGAAACATTATTCAGAGAAGTTGCTGATATGATTATTTCAAAGAATCAAATTAAAATTTTACATGAACCCAAACGTAAAGATAATTATGGCTCTCCTGATTTTAAAATTTATACAGATAATTCAATAATTGGATATGTTGAAAATAAGAAAATATCGGCAAATCTTGATAGAGTTCTAAAATCAGAGCAAATAAAAAAATATAAAGAACTTTCATCTAATATTTTATTGACTAACTATATTGAATTTATATGGATTAAAGATGGAAATATAAAACGAGAAACACTTTGTTATGCATCAGATTTAGAAAATAAGAAATTTAAGATAGAAAAAAATAAGATAGAAAATATTGAAAATATTTTAATAAGTTTCTTTTCAATAGCACCTGTTGGAATTGCAAGTGCAAAAGAACTCGCTTTCGCACTTGCAATAAGAAGCAAAAACTTAAAGAATTTTTTATTCGATGACTTAAAAAATCAAGATACAGATGAAGAAAAAAGCCTGCTATCGGGGCTATATGAAACTTTTAAAAGTCATATTTTTAACGAATTGACAATTTCTGAGTTTGCAGATGCTTTTGCCCAGATGCTCGTTTACGGTTTGTTTTTGGCAAAACTTAATGCTGACACAAAAGAAGTAACTCTATATAATGCAAAACGATACATTCCGCAATCATTTGAATTAATAAGAGAGTTAGTTGGCTTCCTTGATGAATTAGAGAATGAAAATTATAAAGATACAAGATGGATAATTGATGAAACAATTTCCATAATGAACAATTTAGACTTGCTGGAATTAAAAAAGTCTTTACTTTTCAGTAAAAAAGTAAAAGATAAGGACAATATAGAAACCGACCCATACATATATTTTTATGAAACTTTCTTGGCAGCTTATGATAGCAAATTAAGAAAGGCAAAAGGAGTATATTATACACCTCCACAAATAGTAAATTTTATCGTAAGGTCTCTAAATCAAATTCTAACTAATACTTTTAAAATAGAAAAAGGATTTGCACAATCCGAAAAAGTAACAGTACTGGATTTTGCCACTGGAACAGGCACTTTTTTAATAGAAATACTTAAACAAATATTTGAAACAATACCAAGCAATAATAAATCATTAAAAAATATGCTTATAAAAGAACATATTTTAAAAAACATATATGGCTTCGAATATTTGATAGCACCTTATACAGTGGCTCATCTTAAACTTTCTCAATTCTTAAAAGAAAATGATTATGTTTTAGAAAACAAAGAGCGATTCCAATTATTTCTCACCAATACCCTTGAACCTATAGCAGATATACCGCCAAACTTATACACAAAAGCACTTTCAGCCGAAGGAAAATTAGCACAAAAAATAAAAGACAAACCTATTCTTGTAATTACTGGTAATCCGCCATATTCAGGTCATTCTAAAAACACAGGCGATTGGATTACAAACTTATTAAAAGGTAATGATATTTGGTCTACCAGCAAAATTGAAAAACAAGCAAATTATTTCAAAGTAGATGGCAAGCCACTTGGAGAAAAAAATCCTAAATGGTTACAAGATGATTATGTGAAATTTATCCGTTTTGCACAATACAAAATAGACCATGCAGGGCAAGGAATTGTCGGAATTATTACAAATCATTCTTTTCTGGACAACCCTACATTTAGAGGAATGCGACAAAGTTTGATGCAATCATTCGACCAACTCTATTTTATAGACTTACACGGAAATTCAAAGAAAAAGGAAAAAACACCAGATGGAAAACCTGATAAAAATGTTTTTGACATTCAGCAAGGAGTCGCAATTTCAATTTTTGTAAAAAAGAAAGGACTTAAAAAAGGAGTTTTCCATACTGATTTTTGGGGTACAAGAAAAAATAAATTCGATTTGTGTATAAATAATTCTATTGAAACACTTTATTTTAGGGGAATTAAACCGCAGAAACCTTTTTATTTATTTGTTCCACAAGATGAGGAATTAAGAAAATCTTACAATAGTTTTTTTCATATAAAAAATATTTTTAAAGAGAATAGTCTCGGAGTTTTAACTCATAGGGACAAATTTTTGGTAGATTTTAAAGAAGAAACTTTGCAAAATAAAATTTCTGATTTCAAACGAATAGAAACAGCTTATAAAGCAAAAGAAATATTTAATATAACAGATACAAGAGACTGGAATATTGATGAAGCATTAGAAAAAATAAAAAAAAATGATATATTTATAGAAGAATATAATTACCGCCCCTTTGATAATAGGTTTGTTTGTTACAATGATGAATTAGTGGAAAGAAGACGCTTTAATATTATGAAGCATTTATTAAAAAAAGAAAACAAATCTTTAATAATAGGTAGAGCTGGACAAAATGTAGCAACAGGAATGTGGAATTTGTCTTTTATTTCTGATAAAATATCAGATGCGAACATTTTTTATAGGGGAGGTGGAACTGTTTTTCCTTTATATCTTTACGAAAAAATAAGAGAGAATATTTTCAAAGAAGAAGAACCAGATAAAGCTATAAGCAAATACGAAAAGCAATTAGAATTTCATAAAGAAGAATTTAAAAAAAATGTTTTAAACCTAAAACGGCACGAAGATCTTTTTGCTTTATATAAACAAGCCAAACCTGAAGACATAGATATAATTGAAGAATGCCGTTCTGTTTTTGAAGAACAAAAAACAACTTATGAAAAAATAAAAAAATATTATTCAGAACTAATTAAAAATTCACACATAAAAATAAAAGACAATAAGCAAAATAATGTAGAATTTTTAGAAACCGGTATTGTCAAACGACCTAATTTTACAGATAATTTTCTGAAATTTATAAAACAAAAATATCCCGATTATACACCCGAAAAAATTCTCGGATATATTTATGCCATTTTGCACAGTCCTACTTATAGAAATAAATATGCAGACTTCTTGAAAATTGATTTTCCGAAAATTCCATTTTGTGAAAGTAACAAAATATTTGAGAAATTATCTGTAATAGGAACAGAACTTATTAATTGTCATTTGTTAAAAAAGAATCTTCAAAAGGGACAATATAAAAAAATCGGAGCATATTGTGGAGAGGGTGATGATGTTGTACTAAAACCAGTGCATAAAACCATAAAAACAGATGATAAAACACAAGAATGCCTATATATAAATAAAAATCAATATTTTGAGAATATTCCAATAGAAGTATATGATTTCTACATTGGAGGTTATCAAGTTCTATACAAATATTTGAAATATCGGAAAGGGAAAAAAATACAACTTAACGATGTATTAACTATTGCAAAAATATCAAAAACATTATCATATACCATAGAGCAAATGAAATTAATTGATAATGAAACAAATAAATGGATATAACTAATGTATACTAATTAATAATAAATAATTAAAAAAAACGGCTATCGTATGAAAATATGAACTTTATATAATTTGAAAAGTAAATTATTTAGCCTAAGTTAGTATAAGCAACATTAAATAGAACAAAAAACTTAGATTCGTTCTTAATTTTATGTAACACATTAATAACTATAACAAACACTTTTAATAATTAATTTATATTATGACCTTAAACAATATACAAGACCAAATAATTGAAGAGTTTGCAGTTTTCGATGAATGGATGGATAAATATGAATATCTAATTGAAATTGGAAACGAATTACCCGAATTGGATGCTAAATATAAAACTAAAGAAAACCTAATTGGTGGATGTCAATCAAAAGTGTGGCTTGACGTTGAATTAACAAATGGTATTGTTTATTTTAGAGCCGATAGCGATGCAATTATAACTAAAGGAATGATTGCTTTGTTAATAAAAGTATTATCGGGTCGCAAACCTGACGAAATAATGAATGCAAATCTTTATTTTTTAGATAAAATTGAACTTAGTAGTAATTTATCACCAACAAGATCAAATGGATTGTTGGCTATGGTTAAACAAATGAAAATGTATGGCATGGCTTATCATGCAAAATTAAGTAGCTGAAGCAATGGTTTAAGTACAACTTTGACAAAGTTTAAAACTTTGTCAAAGTTAAATTTGCAAGCATAAAATAGCTTACATTCTTTTTTAAAATATGAATTTTTTGATACACTACAATATATTATGGAAACAAAAGAAAATGAATTGGAAGTAAATAAAAATTATTTACAATTAGAATCAGAGATTTTAAAAGCAATAAAAACTGTTTATGACCCCGAAATTCCTGTTAATGTTTATGATTTAGGATTAATATATGAGATTGATGTAGATGATTATGATAATGTTGATATAAAGATGACTCTTACAGCTCCAAATTGTCCTATTGCCGATGAGTTAATAAGAGATGTTCGCGATACTGTTAAAAAAATACCAGAAGTTAATGTTGTAAATATCAACTTGGTTTTTGAACCACCTTGGAATCAAACAATGATGTCCGAAGAAGCTAAATTAGAACTTGGTTTCTTGTAAAGTCTTCGACCTATACTGCAAACGGTTATAAATTTACATTTTTTAATTACGTAAGTCCAACTTTGACAAAGTTTAAAACTTTGTCAAAGTTAAAGCGTTCTAAGTATATTTAATGTTGTTTACGCACTTGTGTAAACTTATCTTAAGTACTGTTACAAAAGTTTTTCGACATTTACTTATTCATAACTTGCTGATTAAATTATCTTTGTACTAATGTATAAGCAACTATAAATAGGTCGAAGACCTTAATTAGCAGTTTTATAATTAATTTGGTCTATTTATTTGAAATATAAAGAAAAATATTCAGAGCTTATAAAAACTGAGGCAAAATGCCTCGGTTTTGAATCGTGTGGTATTTCAAAAGCACGATTTCTTGAAGAAGAAGCTAAAAATTTAGAATCATGGCTCAACAATAATCTTAATGCTGAGATGTCGTATATGTCAAATAATTTTGACAAACGTTTAGACCCCACATTACTTGTTGATAATGCAAAATCGGTCATATCTTTAGCCATAAACTATTATCCCGAAAAACAGCAAATAAACGATACTTTTAAAATATCAAAATATGCATATGGTGAAGATTATCATTTAGTTGTTAAAGACAAATTACATAAACTGTTCAAATATATAAACGATAATATTACGCCAATAAGCGGACGTGTATTTACAGATTCGGCTCCAGTGCTTGAACATGCATGGGCAAAATTATCAGGGCTGGGTTGGATAGGAAAAAATTCAAATTTAATAATTCCAAAACATGGCTCATATTTTTTTATAGCTGAGTTGATTATTGATTTAGAACTCGAATACGATACAAGCATAAACGAAATGTGCGGAAATTGTACAAAATGTATAGATAGTTGCCCAACCGAAGCAATTATAAAACCTTATGTAGTAGATAGTAAAAAATGTATTTCGTATCTAACTATTGAATATAAAGGCAAACTCAACGAGACGAGTAATTTATCAAACAATTATATTTTTGGATGTGATATTTGTTTAGATGTTTGTCCGTTCAACAGATTTGCAAAGCCAAATACAGAAAAAAAATTTCAGCCAAATATAGATTTATTACAACTAAATAAAAATGATTGGCAAAATCTAACAAAAGAAAAATTTAATTTACTCTTTAAAAAATCTGCTATAAAACGAACTAAATACCATGGTTTAATGCGTAATATTGATTTTTATAAGCACTAAGTGTTTAATGTTGTATATGGTACTTTATTTCTTTTTGATAATCTTTATAAGCTTCATATTCTCCACTCCACTGATAAAAATCATTATTTTCATAATCAAGTTTACCATTTTCAAATAAATTCAGAACTCACAAAAAGCGTCAAATTGAACAAAAACAATGGCAAATTAAA
>JAOZVK010000189.1 GCA_029938185.1 Bacteroidales bacterium
TGGAAAAACATTAAATTTATCAATGATTGAACACTTTTTTGATATTCAAAAATTAGATAGTGCCAAACTATTTTCAGAGTTTGAAATAGCAAAAGAAAAAGATTTTTGTAAAAAACATCAAAATAAATATCCTGTAATAAATGTTTCTCTAAAAAATATAAAAACATCAAATTGGGAAACTTGTTATGATAAATTTAAAATAGAGATTTCCGATTTATTTAGTAAGCACGAATATCTATTAAAATCTAATGAGTTAAGTGAACTAAAAAAAGAAAATTTTTCTCAAATAATAAAACAAGAAGCCTCACAAGCACAATTAGAATATAGTCTGAAACATTTAAGTGAGTATTTAAAAATACACCATAAAAAAGAAGTAATAATACTTGTAGATGAATACGATGCTCCAATAATTAATGCATTTAATAATACTAATAGTCCTATAAAATCAATCGACAAAGAAAATAAAACCTATTATGAAAATGTAATCAATTTTATGCAAGAATTTCTTGGCGATGCTTACAAAGGAAATAATAATTTACATAAAGGGCTATTGACAGGCGTTATGCGAGTAGGGCGAGAAAGCATTTTTTCGGAATGGAATAATTTTGATGTGTTTGGCGTAACTATGCCATATTTTTCAGATAGTTTCGGTTTTACAAAAACAGAAACCGAAAAAATACTGACCTATTTTAACTTAAAAGACAGAATAGATGATATAGAAAAATGGTATGACGGATACAAATTTGGAAAGATTGATAATATTTTTAATCCTTGGTCAATAGTTAGTTATATAGCAAAAAGTGAAGCTGGTTTCAGAGCATATTGGGTAAACTCTGGCGATTATTCATTAATAAAAAGTAGGATAATCGAACTTGGAGTAAAAGATAAAATACAAGACCTTATTGAAGGCAAGACAATAGAACAAGAATTAAAGGAAAATTTTGTTTTTCAGGATTTTGAAACAGACAATGAATTATTGTGGACATTACTAACAGATAATGGATATTTAACACAAACAGGAAAAGGTGATTTTGGTAGCTACAAACTAAGAATACCAAACAACGAAGTTAAAATTGTATTTAGAGATATAATAAAAACTTGGCTTAATACAGAGATAAAAATAACAAGAGATTTAATAATTGGAACAACAAAAAATTTAATAAATAATAGAATAACAGAATTTGAAACAGGGTTTAAACAAATTGTAGCTGATACGTTTAGTTATTTTGATACCGCAGAAAAAGAAACAAACAAAAAAAATATTACCCACGAACAAATTTATCATGTTTATACACTCGGCTTGCTAACTATTCTAACAGACGACTTTATAATTAAATCAAACAGAGAAAGTGGTGAGGGAAGATATGACATAATGTTAATTCCGTATGATAAATCTAAAAAAGGTATAATAATAGAAATAAAACAAATAGAAAAACAAAGAGCAAACGAAAAAGAAAATAAATTTTATAAACGAATAAATACTGCAAGAGAGAAAGCCTTAAATCAAATAGAAAAAAACAAATACTATAAAGAATTGATAATTAGCAAAATAAAATCGGAAAACATTATTAAACTCGCAATTATATTTGCAGGAAAAGAACCTTATGTAACAAAACAGAACGAAAAATAATTAATAAGCACATATCATTTTCTTCTTTTTTTTGATTGTATTATAAATGAGGCTACCATTTTAAGTTGGACAGTGTTGAAAATTAATTTGTTATAATTTATATGTAAGAGCTAATCGGTCAGACCTGTGTACTTTTATCGAACTTTAGACGGGTAGCCATAAATGATGAATTAAGTACTGTTACAAAAGTTTTTCGACATTTCCTTGTTCACAATTCCCTGATTAAGTGATTTTTGCACTAATGCGTAAGCAACTATAAATAGGTCAAAGACCTTAACAATATAATTTTATAAATATTTAACGTGATATAAAAATGATACATTTTTTGAAACTGATTAGAGTACAAAATTTATTTATTGTAGCTTTTACTCAAATTTTGATGCGGTATGCAGTTATAAATCCAATATTAAAGGTTAATGATTTTACTTTACAATTTAGCGATTTTAATTTTTTTCTATTGGTATTAGCAACCTTATCTTTAACTGCTGCCGGATATGTTATTAATGATTATTTTGATACTAAAACAGACCTTGTAAATAATCCTAACAAAGTGATAGTAGGTCGTAATATCAGCCGTAGAGCTACAATGACAATTCACCTTGTTTTAAATATCATAGGTGTATTACTGGGTTTTTACATATCTTTTTATATTGGCTTATACCAACTTGGCTTTATTTTTCTTTTAGTTACCGGCATACTTTGGTATTATTCTACAACATATAAAAGACAATTCTTAATAGGTAATATTATTGTTGCTCTACTAACAGCAATTGTTCCATTAATGGTAGTTTTGTACGAAATTCCTGTTCTAAACAAAACATACAGAGAATTTTTGATTAACAATAAATTAGATTTTAATAATATTTTTGCGTGGGTGGCTGGATTTTCATTTTTTGCTTTTATAAGTACACTATCGCGCGAAATAATAAAAGATATTGAAGACTTTGAAGGCGATACAGCATATGGAAGAAATACTTTGCCTATAATTATGGGAGTAAAATGGTCTAAAATTATAGTTATTAGTCTTAATGTTATTCTAATAGTTTCTATTATATTTGTATACTTTAGATATCTTACCGATACCTTAACTCTTTGGTATTTTATAATAGGAGTTATTATTCCAAGTATTATACTCATAATTACAATATTAAAATCATCAATTAAAAAACACTACACACTTGCAAGTAATTTATCGAAAATAATAATGCTTATAGGTATTTCATACTCATTTTTAGTGTATTATATTTTTACTAATACTTTTTAGGATTTTCCTGTCAAATATTAGGACTACCAGAAGTTGGACACAACTATTTATCAACAAGTTGCGACTGTCAGGTGTTTTCACCTGTCAGTAAGAGAACAAGCAATCAGCGGCAGGTGAAAACACCAGCCGTGCGCACAGTAAGTAGCCAACCTTACGTGGGTAGCCCAAATTAATCAAACTAAATGTTATTTTTTTTTATGGAATTTATAAATGTGTTGTATCTTTATAAATGAAAACATAAGCGCAAATACAATAGGTTTCATCTATTTTGTACAAAGCTTGTTTTTTGAAATATAATTGATAATAATTATGCATAAGCAATATTAAGTACTGTTACAAAAGTTTTTCAACATTTACTTATTCATAAATCTCTGATTAAGTTGTTTTTATACTAATGCGTAAGCAACTATAAATAGGTCGAAGACCTTAAATAGGTAGAAGACCTTATATTTAACAATAAAATCTAAAAATCATGAAAAATATAGCACTAATACTTTCGATATTTTTTTTATTAAATGCCAACTTGACAGATAAAACTGATAGGGAAATTACTGGAAAAGTAAGCGATTTGTCTACAAATAAAGCTTTAGAAAATGTAATTGTAAAAGCAAAAGGTACAAAAATATCAACAAAAACAAATAAAAAAGGAATATATAAAATAAAAATTAACAAAAACACAAAAAAGCTAATTTTTATATATCCAAGATATGCAAGTAAAATATTAAATCTAACAGAATCTAACACATTGAATGTAAAACTTAGTCGTCATGTGTTAAAAGAAGATACTGAAGCAGATGATGAAGTGTCACATATAGGTCGAGCAGAAAACGAAAAATCAATAAAGAAAGGACTTTATATAAAAAAAAGAGATTATAGAAAAAGAAGAGAATATAATAAAGTTTATCATAATACCGAAGAGTATGATGTGATAAATGAAAATGAGTTTAAGGCAGTAATAAACGACCCATTATCAACATTTTCTGTTGATGTTGATAAGGCTTCTTATTCTAATACGAGAAGATTTTTGAACCAAAATCAATTGCCGCCAAAAGGAGCTGTAAGAATAGAAGAAATGATAAATTATTTTAATTACGATTATAAACAACCAAAAAAGAAAGACCCATTTTCGGTAGCATTAGAAATGGGAAGCTGTCCGTGGAACCCCAAGCATCAACTGATACATATTGGTTTGCAAGGTAAAACATTAGATGTTCAAAAAACTCCTGCAAGTAATTTAGTTTTTTTAATAGATGTATCCGGCTCTATGTCATCGGCTAATAAATTACCATTGTTAAAAAAATCGTTCGAAATATTAATGGAAAAACTAAGGTCAAAAGACAGAGTAGCAATTGTAGTATATGCAGGAGCTGCCGGTTTGGTATTAAAATCAACTTCATGCGAATTTAAACAAAAAATAATAAATGCTTTTAACAAACTCCAATCAGGTGGCTCAACTGCTGGTGGTGCCGGAATAAACTTAGCTTACAAAATAGCAAAAGAGAATTTTATAAAAGGAGGGAACAATAGAGTGATTCTTGCTACTGACGGCGATTTTAATGTTGGTCAAAGCAGTAATTCATCGCTTGTTAGCATGATAGAAGAAAAACGCAAAGATGGAATTTATTTAACAGTTCTTGGTTTTGGTATGGGAAATTATAAAGACAGCAAAATGGAACAATTATCTAATGCAGGTAATGGAAATTATGCTTATATTGACAATATTCTTGAAGCTAAAAAAGTTTTGGGTAAAGAACTTTGGGGAACATTATATACAATTGCAAAAGATGTTAAAATTCAAATAGAATTTAATCCAGGTTTGGTAAAAGCTTATAGATTGGTAGGATACGAAAATAGATTATTAAATAAAGAAGATTTTAATGATGATAAAAAAGATGCTGGAGAAATTGGTGCAGGACACACAGTTACAGCTTTATATGAAATTATTCCTGCAAGCTCCAACGAAAAAGTAAAAGGTGTAGATGAATTGGAATATCAAAAAAACAAAATCATAAAAAGTAGCAATCTGATGACTCTGAAATTAAGATATAAAAAACCTGATGGCGACAAAAGTATATTAATTAAACAACATGTAAAGTCAAAAAATATTAAAAGTAAAAACTTGACAAACAATTATTTGTTTTCGGCAGCAGTTGCAGAGTTTGGAATGTTGTTAAGAGATTCAAAATTTAAGGCAAATGCTACATTCGAACATGTTATTAATCTTGCAAACGAATCTAAAGGCGAAGACAAAGAGGGATATAGAGCAGAGTTTGTAAGATTAGTAAAAATTGCTAAATTGCTTAAAAAATAGGTCTTCGACCTGTTTAATGTTGATTAGGAAATTACAAATTATAAATTAAAATTAAAAATTATGAAATTAAAAATTATCGAAAACTCAAAGATTTTGAATTATTTATTAGTATTTTTTATGCTTGTTTCTTTTTCATGTGGAACAAGTCTAAGTAAAAGTGACAAAAAATCTTTTGCTATATCAGATGATGATATGGTAGAGTCCGTAAAGTCGGAGTCGAGAGCATCTAAACCCAAAAAAAGTGCAAAAATCAAGACAAAGAAAGATATGGTGACTGACAAATCAAAACTTACAGAAGAAGAAGAAAAACCTACTACCGATGAACCAGAACCTACTGTAACTAATAATAAAGGTTACGGGGTTTTGACAGCAGGAGAATGGAACGACTTAGACCATTGGGAATTTTGGAAAGCAATAATCAAGAGTGATCAATGGGCACATATGCCACAACACTGGAGCTTTAATATTGATGACAGATTGGCAATAGTATTAAAAAATTCGTCAGGAAAATATATCAACAATGTTGAATTAACACTTAAAAGTACTGACGGAAAAGAACTATGGAAATCTTATACTGATATTAATGGAAGGGCAGAATTATGGCCAAATATTTTTTCGGGAGAGCATAAAGATTTTAGTTTAACAATGAAAAGCATTGATGGAAAAGAATCGACAATAAACATTGATTTAAAAAAGAAAATAAATTATATTAAATTTGATGCAAAACCAACAAAAATTACTAAGCTTGATATTACTCTTGTGATTGATGCTACTGGCTCGATGGGAGATGAAATAAATTATTTAAAAAAAGAACTTCAGGATATTGTTGAAAAAGTTAATAAAAAAACTAAGGGGATTGATACAAGAATTGCATTGGTTTTTTATCGCGACCATGGAGATGATTATCTTATAAAAGATTTTAAATTTGATGATAATATTTCTTCTGTTATATCAAATCTAAGTGCTCAGAGTGCAGGTGGAGGAGGCGATTTTCCTGAGGCTGTTGATGAAGGACTCGAAAATGCAATCAAAAATAAAAATTGGAGCACAGGAGCATCTACTCGTTTACTTTTTTTGGTTCTTGATGCACCTCCGCACAAAAAACAAGAGGTTATTGCAAAAATGCAAAGTTCCGTAAAACTGGCATCGGAAAAAGGAATAAAGATAATACCTGTTGTAGCTAGCGGAATTGATAAAGAAACAGAATTTTTGATGAGATTTATTTCATGTGCCACAAATGGTACGTATGTTTTTTTGACTGATGATAGTGGTATTGGAAATTCTCATTTAAAACCTACGGTTGGAAAATATCAGGTAGAAATGCTTAATGATTTACTTATTAGGCTTATAATGAAATATGTTGATAATAATCCTGTTTAAATATTCACATTCTAAAAATTAAAAAATGAAAAAAATAAAAGTTTATATTTATTTGTCAATAATAATATTTACTGTATCTTTGATTAGTTGTGGCGATGTATCAAGAAATGTAATGGACGATGGTATTGCAAAGACTGAAAGTGTAGATAGAGCCACATCTAAACTAAAAAAACAAGAAAAGAAAGAAGTAGATGATAGAAAGAAGACTAAACATAATACAGAAGAATATGACAAAATAACTGAAAATGAATTTTTAAGTGCTTTAAAAAATCCTTTATCAACATTTTCGGTAGATGTTGATAAAGCATCATATTCAAATTCAAGAAGATATCTAAATAGTAATCAATTACCGCCTGTTGATGCTGTTAGAATTGAAGAGTTTATAAACTATTTTGATTATAAATATCCGCAACCAAAAGACGAAGTTCCGTTTTCGATAAATATAGAACAAGGGCAATGTTCTTGGAATACAAAGCATAGCATAGTTTCAATAGCATTGAAAGGAAAAGATGTGGAAGTGCAAAATATGCCAGCAAGCAATCTTGTATTTCTTATTGATGTATCTGGTTCAATGGGTAATGCAAACAAATTACCGTTATTAAAAAAATCATTTAAAATATTGCTCGAAAAACTCAGACAGCAAGACAAAGTTGCAATTGTTGTTTATGCTGGAGCTGCAGGAAAAGTTTTAGAATCAACTACATGCGACAAACGAGATGAAATAATGAAAGCTTTTAATGCTTTACAATCAGGTGGTTCAACTGCTGGAGGTGAAGGAATTAAACTTGCATACAAGATAGCACACGATAATTTTATTGAGGGTGGAAATAATAGAATCATACTTGCAACCGACGGCGATTTTAATGTTGGTCAAAGTAGCGATGCTGCACTTGTAAGGCTAATAGAAGAGAAGCGCGAAAGTGGTGTATATCTGACAGTTCTTGGTTTCGGAATGGGGAATTACAAAGATAGTAAAATGGAAAAATTATCAAATGCAGGTAACGGAAATTATGCATATATTGACAATATTTTAGAAGCCAAAAAAGTTCTTGGAAAAGAATTATGGGGCACTTTATATACAATAGCCAAAGATGTTAAAATCCAAATTGAATTTAATCCTGCAAAAGTAAAAGCATATAGATTAATAGGATATGAAAATAGAATGCTGAAAAAAGAAGATTTTAATGACGATAAAAAAGATGCGGGAGATATTGGTTCGGGACATACTGTTACTGCTTTATACGAAATTATTCCTGCTGGCTCAAAAGAAAAAGTAGCTGATATTGATGAACTTGAATATCAAAAATCTAAAATTGTTAAAAGTGACAATTTAATGACTGTAAAGCTTCGTTACAAAAAACCTGATAGTGATAAAAGTAAGTTAGTTGTTAGAAAAATAAAAGAAAATATTATATCTAATGATAATTTATCAGATAACTTTCTGTTTGCAAATGCAGTTGCCGAATTTGGACTACTTTTAAGAAAATCTAAATTTAAGAAAAATTCAAGCTTCGAACATGTTAAAACAGTTGCCAAAAAAGTAAAAGGTGAAGATAAAGAAGGGTATAGAGCCGAATTTATCAAACTTGTAGAAATTGCTGAATTGCTTTCAAAATAAGGTCTTCGACCTATTTAATGTTGCTTACACGCTTTTGTTTACGAATGTATTACAGTTGATTGGTTAAATGCGAATACCGAAAAACTTTTGTAAAACTACTTACTTGAAAAGGTTAAATTATACAAAATATTGAATAATAACATATAAAGATTTAATAAAAGTAAAATTTTCAAGCTAATTTTGTATGTAAGTATGTTACAAAAGTTTTTCAACATTTATATTTTGTTAAATTACATATTAATTAAGGTATTAATAGAACGTGTAAGCAACTGTAAATAGGTCGAATTTATTGGTCTTACAAAAGTTTTTCGACATTTTTTTTTGCACAAAAGACTACATTATAGTAATTAATAAAAATGCGTAAGCCACATTAAATTAGGTCGAAGACCTTACAGAGTTTGAAAGTGTTCAACTATTTTATACAAACAGCATATGTTAAAAAAAATTAATCAAAAATATAATATTATTTTAGCCTCACAGTCGCCACGCAGGCAAGAGTTGTTAAAAGAACTTGGACTTGAATTCAGTATTTTAGTAAAAAAAAATATTGATGAATCATATCCAAAAGGCTTAAATTCAACAGAAATAGCATTGTATTTAGCAGAACACAAAGCAAGTTATTATATTGAGGATTTAAAGCAAAATGATTTATTGATAACAGCCGATACAATTGTTTGTTATAATAACAAAATACTAAACAAACCAGCAAATTACGAAGAAGCCAAAGAAATGTTAAAATTATTATCAGGAAATAAACATCAGGTTATCACAGGTGTATGTTTAAGAACAAAACAACAAAGCAAAACATTTGCAGTTTCGACCGATGTGTATTTTAATAATATATCAGAGCAGGAAATAGATTTTTATATAAATAATTATAAACCCTATGATAAGGCTGGAGCTTATGGTATTCAAGAGTGGATTGGCTACATTGCTGTTAAAAAAATTGAAGGTTCATATTTTAATGTGGTTGGGCTCCCAGTCCAATATTTATATGAAGAATTAAAAAAAATGTGGGAGACAAAATGATAAAATCCCGTAGATGATATGTTTGTAGACACGTATGTAAAACCCCGTGTTATTTAAAAATATCTTCAAAAAAAAATCAGTTGAATTTGTAAATTTAATTTTATTTTATATATTTGTATGATAAATAGATTTTAAGGTCTTCTAGCTATTTTAATATGGCTTACGCATTTTTTACAAACTATTGTTGTGGCTTGATAGTGTTTGCATACTTTCAAAAATTGGCTACCCACTTAAAATTAAAAACACGTCTACTTGTAACAAGTTGCGCCTGACTGGTTTTTTCACCTAACAATAAGTGAACAGCAGGTGAAAAACACTCGCCGAGTACATAGTGAGTAGTCAAGCTTACGTTGGAAATCCAAAATCTTTTAAGACTACAAATTCAGGCTACACTTATAAGTAGGTCATTGTATAAAATCGACACTTTGTAAAGTTGTAACTTATTGTAATTCTGGCGTAAACAAAATTGTTAATTGTTCATTATTCATTGTTAATTACTTAGTATTGGACATTATTTTATTTTTTGACAGGATTAACAGGATTAATTTTTATCCTGTTACGAAATACCTGATAAACAAGACTGTCCAACT
>JAOZVK010000647.1 GCA_029938185.1 Bacteroidales bacterium
GATACATTTTTTTAGGTTTCGATTGTTGATTTTGCAGTGAAACATAACGGAAATGGGCTTATGGCGGTGGTTTGGGTGGCTTGCGTAGGGAGCGAAGCGACCGAAGTAAGCTACCCAAACCACTGACATTAAGCCCAATGTTATGTTCTTGGTCTATTTTTTAAATCGTATCTGCAAGTTCAATTTCATCATTTGTTTATCATTTTCTTGATAAATATGACCAAAATCGTGTCTTGTAGTGCTTGCTGTTTCTAATCTTGTATTGTGAAATAAATAATTCTCAAATTCATTTCTGTTGTATAAGTGATAAGCTAAAATGTTACCATCTTCTTTTACAATCAAATATCCGCCAGTTGCATCGTATTTTCCTGTCCAAACTTTCGCAGGCATTAGTCCTAATGCAATATCAGTTAGTAAATGTTTTAGTTTATATTCGTAAAAATTATGATGGAAACTTAAATCATAATTCATTGGATTGAAGTCTCTTAATTTTTCTGTTAATTCCGTAATAGATGTTATTTTTGAAGAGAAAAACAATAACATTAAATTTGCTGTTATTTTAGGCAAATAACTGTCAATCAATATTAAATTGTTGCTAAATATAGGCTTTTCAGTATTTGTGAATTTTAATTTTACTCCAAAGTTTTCTAATTTATTAAACTTATCTATGAAGTTTTTAGTGGAATTTATTTCGTTTATTTGGTCTTCTGTCAGCTTTTTAGATAATTCGTATATAAAGTTTGTTGCTTTGCTCGCATTCAGCAAGGTTGATGGACTTCCTAATTGTGATTTTATGCTAAAACCTAATTCAGGTTGTGTATTTGTTTTTAAATCATGAATTACAACTCTAATATCTGTCTTTACAGATGATTTAGCTTTCAGTGTTTTACACTTTATATGTGTTAAAAACTCTTCAATTTCAGGAATTGCAAAAGCTCCTTTTTGTGAACTTTTTATGTTTTCTAAAAGAATTTCTGTTTGTTCTTGAAATTGTTCAATCGGTATTTTAATTTCTTCATTATTTCCAGAAACAATTACAATATTTTTATTAAAAATATATTCGTAATTACTTTCTGCTTCTGTTCTTAAAATCCTGATTATTGGATAAATAAGGTCTTGGATTTTATTCAAATCTGCATCACCAGAATACAAATTTCCTTCACTCAATAATTTAAGAAGAGTGTAAATTTCACTCCATTCTCCCTTATTTCCTTTTAGCATTTTTTTTAATTTTATCTGTTAATATTTTTGCCGTTGCCTGAATTGCAGGAATTGCGACAGAATTTCCAAATTGCTTATATGCTTGTGCATCAGATACTTTTATTAAATAATTATCAGGAAATCCTTGTAATCTTGCCCATTCTCTTGGTGTCATTCGTCGCCAGTAATCTTTATTTACTTCTCCTTGTATTTTTGTTACAGGTGTAAAGTCAGTCAAGCGACAATCTATTATTATATTTCGTTCTCTGCCCATTCCGCCGACAACAATCGCATTTGAGCATTCATTATCTTTGATTATTTGGTATCCAAATCCATTTCCTTTATTTGCGTGTCTTTGTTTATGATTTATCAGTGTGTTTTGATAAGTGTCAGATAAATAGTATTTTACAGATACTTTTGTTTCTTCTCTTATATCTGCAAAAGTTTTCTTTTTATTTGTTGGTTTTGGATATTCAAATTCGGTAACATTTTGGTCTTTTCTAAAACCTATGATAAAAATTCGTTCTCTGTTTTGAGGAACTCCAAAATTTTTTGCATTCATAATTTCAGGTTCTGGAACAAAATAGTCTAAATCTTCTCGTAGAGTTTTTAAAATTGTTTTTAAAGTTCGTCCTTTGTCGTGATTTCTTAATCCTTTAACATTTTCAAGAAAAAATGCTTTTGGTTTCTTTTCTTTTAATATTCTTGCAATATCAAAAAATAATGTTCCCCTTGTTTCGTCTTCAAATCCTTTCCTTTTTCCTGCTATTGAAAATGCTTGGCAAGGAAAACCAGCACACAAAATATCGTGTTCCGGAATGTCCTTTTCATCAATTTTTGTGATGTCTCCAAATGGAACTTCACCGAAATTTATTTCATACGTTTTTTTTGCATATCTATCTATTTCAGAAGAGAATACACATTTTCCACCTAAATTTTGCATTGAAATTCTAAATCCACCAACTCCTGCAAATAAATCAATAAATGTAAAATCAGCTTTTTTAGGTTCAGGAAACGGAATATCAAATTTTAAATCAAGTTTTAAATATTTTTGTAAAGGTTCTTCTATAATATTTTCAAAAAAAGAAGTTGCTTCTTTTTTGTAATATTTTGAAACTCCATTTATTCTATTATGCAAATAATGAGTAAAATAGGCAGCTCCTTCACTTGTATTTTTAATGGTATCTATTCCTATTTTTTCTTTAATTTCGCTGTAATTTTTCATATTATTGAATTGTAATTAAAACTTTGCTTGCAAAGTTCTAAAAATTTTACAATTTATCAGTTTTTATTTATTATTATTTTTAAACAGTTGGCATTTTTAGTTGAACATAACGGATATGTGCTGGTGGCGGTGGTTTTGTGGTGTTTTTTTGAGTGCGAAGCACGAAAAAAACACCACAAAACCACTGACACCCAGCCCAATGTTAAGGCTCTTTGTCAATCTGTTTATATCTCTGTTTTAATTCTAATCGTATCATTTTAAAAATAGTTTCAAATTAAGATTATCAAGCACTTGGGTTTTACTTTTAAAAATATTCCATTTAATTAATCTGCTCTGGTTTTTTTTTAACACTTTCAGTATTTATGTTTATTCTTTTTGAAATTTTTATACATTTTCCCAAAATCTTTATCGTTTTTTCGTTTTTCTG
>JAOZVK010000190.1 GCA_029938185.1 Bacteroidales bacterium
ATCCTGTTAATCCTGTCTAAATAATACTAAAGAAACTTACGTCTTGTTACACTAGCTTATAATACTAAGATATACAAAAACGCAGTCTACACGTATAGTATTGACATTATTTTATTTTTTGACAGGATTTACAGGATTAACAGGATTGATTTTTATTATGTTACGAAATGCCTGATAAACAAGACTATCCAACTTCTGACGGGTAGCCCAAACGCATAAGCCACATTAAATAGGTCGAAGACCTTGATAGTAAAAAACATGTTGTAGAACTCAATATTTGTTTATAATGTCAAATTAATTGCTAAATTTGTAGGTAAAAATTTGTATATTATACAGAAAGTTTTAAAACAATTCTTTAAATTGAAACACAACTAACTAATAATGTATTATATGAAAAAAAATGTAGTGGTTATTGGAGGCGGTAATTCATCTGAATATGTAATATCTCTACAAAGTGCAGAGCGAATTGCAAATAGTATTGATAAACAAAAATACAATGTATATACTGTAATAATAAAAGGTAATGATTGGGAACTTATAAGTAATGAATTATGTGGATTGATAATTAATAAAAACGACTTTAGTTTTAGTTATAATAATCAAAAAACAAAATTTGATTGTGCATTTATTGCAATACACGGTTCGCCAGGAGAAGACGGTAAACTACAAGCTTATTTTGAACTAATAGGACTACCATATACTGGAAGTAATGTTTTAGCTTCATCATTAACATTTAATAAATATTATTGTAATCAATTTCTTGAGAAATATAATATCCTAAAAGCTAAATCAATATTAATTAGAAAAGGTGATAAAATTAAGTCCAAAAATATTGTCGAAAAACTAAAATTACCATACTTTATAAAACCTAACGAAGGAGGTTCAAGTTTTGGGATAACCAAAGTAACAAAAAAAGAACAAATTGATATTGCAATAAACAAAGCATTTGAGGAATCGAACGAAGTAATTATTGAGGAATACATAAAAGGTATAGAAATTACATGTGCTGTTATGAAATCAAGTAATGGGTTTGATGTATTTAGTCCAACTGAAATTGTTAGCAAAAATGAGTTTTTTGATTATGAAGCAAAATATGATGAAAAAAAAGTTGATGAAATTACTCCAGCCAGAATTGATCAAAAGCTATTGGAAAAATGCAAAAAACTTTCATTAAAAATATTTCAAATATTAAATTGTAGCGGAATTGCACGAATAGATTATATATTGACCAAAGAAGATTTTTATTTCTTAGAAATTAATACAATTCCTGGAATGACTATGAATAGTATTGTTCCTAAGCAGTTTAGAGAACGTGGTGTAAGCGAAAAAGAGATATATACATTGATTATTGAAGATGCTTTAACTAAAATATAATTTTTTTTTATACATATTCATAAAAAAACATTGGTATATTGATTAAAATATATAAATTTGCAGCTTGAAATAGAGTAGTATAAATTAAGATTTTGATAGTATGTACTTGACAACAACAAAGAAGAAAGAAATTTTTGAGAAATTTGGAAAATCAAAAGATGATTCAGGTTCAGTAGAAGGACAAATTGCTTTATTCTCACATCGTATAAGCCATTTAACTGAACATTTGAAAAAAAACAGAAAAGATTATAGCACTCAAAGATCATTATTAAAACTGGTAGGTAAAAGAAGAAGATTTCTTAATTACCTAAAAAATAAAGATATAGAAAGGTATCGTTCGATAATTAAAGAACTTAATTTACGTAAATAGCTTAAAGGGCAATATTGTTATTGCCTTTTTTCTTACTTTTAAATTTATTAATTTTAGTAAATATTTTAGATAAGAATATTATAGAAGTTTTTTAATATTTTATGTTTTGTTTATTTACATATTAGTAATTAAACAAAATTTGATGTATGTTTTATATTGTAAATTCTCTACAGTGTGTCAGCGACACTAAATTATAGCACCTAATGCCAAATATGCAAACAGCTGATTAAAATATTAAAAATATATACAAAAATAATTTGCCATATTAATTCAAGATTATATTTAAAAAATAATTTGCACTTCAAAGCAAAACACATTTCTCATTACAACACTTCGGTAGTTAATCAGGAAAATAACACAATAGACACTTATCTCAAACAAAGCAAAAAGTATCTAAATTAAGGTCTTCGACCTATTTAATGTGGCTTACGCATTTTTATAAATTGCTATTATGTAGCCAATTGTACAAAAACAAATGCAGAAGAACTTTTGTTAGGGTACTTATATGTATTATTACTTAGTCCATATTGTATTTATTGTTTATAATAAGATGATTATATGTGAGTATTAATTGTATGAATTGCTAATTATATTGCAACTAGTATTATAGATGAAAATAAGAAGAAAATATTAATAAAGAAAAGAAAAAAAGTTTGGTCTGATGACCACTAAACAATGAAAGGATGAATATGAACAAAGTTTATGAAAAGAAGATAGTATTAAATAATGGAAGAGAAATAATATTAGAAACAGGAAAATTAGCAAGGCAAGCTGACGGTGCAATTGTATTAAAAACAGGAAACACAATGTTACTTGCAACTGTTGTATCAGCAAAAGAAGCCCGAGATGGAATTGATTTTATGCCACTTTCAGTAGATTATCAAGAAAAATATGCCTCAGCAGGACGATTTCCAGGAGGTTTCTTAAAAAGAGAAGGACGACCTAACGATAGCGAAATATTAACTGCAAGACTTGTAGATAGAGCATTGCGACCTTTGTTTCCAAAAGATTATCATGCCGACACATTTGTTAATATTAGTCTAATATCAGCAGATAAAGATATTACACCAGACTCGCTTGCAGGATTAGCTGCTTCGGCTGCTTTAACTGTTTCGAATATTCCTTTTAATGGACCAATTTCAGAAGTTAGAGTTGTTAGAATTGATGGTAAATTTCAAATAAACCCTAGCTTTGATGAGGTAGAAATAGCCGACATTGATATGGTTGTTGCTGCAACTATGGATAATATTATGATGGTAGAAGGTGAAATGTCTGAAGTATCGGAAGATGATATGCTCGAAGCTATAAAAATTGCTCACGAGGAAATAAAAAAACAATGCCAAGCACAAATTGAGTTAGCCGAAATGATAGGTGTTGAAAGAAGAGAATATTTGCATGAAGATAAAGATGAAGAATTAAAACAAAAAATTAGTGAATCGACATATAATGAAGTATATGAAGTTGCCAAATCATGTTTAAGCAAAAAAGAAAGACAAGATGCTTTTAACAATGTAAAAGAAAACTTTATAGAATCATTAAACGATGAGGAAATTGATGAAAAATTAGTTGGTAAATATTTTCATGATGTTGAAAAAGAAGCTGTAAGAGACTTGTTGTTAAACGAAAACATTAGGTTAGACGGTAGAAAACCAGACGAAATAAGACCAATTTGGAGCGAAATAAGTTATTTACCTACTGCACATGGTTCTGCAGTTTTTACAAGAGGAGAAACTCAATCGTTAACAACTGTAACACTAGGAACAAAACTTGATGAGAAACTTATTGATGATGCTCTTATTCAGAGAAAAGAAAAATTTTTATTACACTATAATTTTCCACCATTCTCAACAGGTGATGCACGTCCAGTAAGAGGTGTAGGACGAAGAGAAGTTGGACACGGAAACTTAGCACACAGAGCTTTAAAAAGAATGCTTCCAAATGAAGAAGAATTACCATACACACTAAGAATTGTATCTGATATTCTTGAATCAAATGGCTCATCATCAATGGCAACTGTATGTGCAGGAACATTAGCATTGATGGATGCAGGTGTAAAAATAAAAAACCCAGTTTCGGGTATTGCAATGGGATTAATTGTAAAAGACGAAAAATATGCTATTTTATCAGACATTTTAGGAGACGAAGATCATCTTGGCGATATGGATTTTAAAGTAACAGGAACAGAAAATGGTATCACTGCATGTCAAATGGATATTAAAGTAAACGGTTTACCATATGAAGTTTTGTCAAAAGCATTGAAACAAGCAAAAGAAGGACGTTTTCATATTTTAAACAAAATGCTTGAAACAATACAAGAACCAAGAGAAGACTATAAACCATTTGTTCCAAGAGTTGAAACTATAATTATTCCTAAAGATTTAATAGGAGCAGTTATTGGTCCAGGTGGCAAAACAATACAAGAAATTCAAAGCAATACAAATACTGACATAGTAATTGAAGAAAAAAACGGAAAAGGTTATGTAATGGTTTCTGGAAAAGATAAAGAATCAATGGAAAAAGCTCTGATTATTGTAAGAGGTATTACCGAAGAGCCCGAAGTTGGAAGTGTTTACAATGGTGTCGTAAAATCGGTTGTTCCATTTGGAGCTTTTGTTGAAATCTTACCAGGAAAACAAGGTTTGCTTCATATTTCTGAAATAGAATGGAGAAGATTAGAATCTGTTGAAGAAGTATTAAAAGAAGGCGATTCTGTTGATGTTAAAATTATTGGTTTTGAAAAAAGAACTAAAAAATTGAAACTTTCTAGAAAAGTTTTAATTCCTAAAAATAAATAATAAAAGGTCTTTGACCTATTTACTTTATGTTTGATGCATGTTGTTAATCAATAAATTATCTTAATAAAATGCAAAAAAACATTTGTTAGAATATTTAAGGCTCTTTGAGCCTTTTTTTTATATTGCTTAGTGTATCAAAGACATATTATAAATGTAATAAGGTCTTCGACCTATTTATAGTTGATTACACATTAGTACAAAGACAATTTAATCAGGAAGTTATGAATAAGTAAATGTCGAAAAACTTTTGTAACAGTACTTAATTTGACAGGATTTACATGATTAACAGGATATTTTAAGGTCTTAGACCTATTTAATGTGGCTTACGCGTTTTTGTATACGAATTATAAATTACGAATTGGTTTACACCTAAATATAAGCATCTTACAAAAAACAAATCAGAAAGTTTTTTTTTAACGATTCCTAAATAAACTTATGACTTATTTCAAAAGGGCACCCTCGTAAGGTTGGATAGTTTTGTTTTTCAAGAAGTTTTAATCATAAAGTGTGCCTTTGCGAAGCTTTGCGTGCAACTTTGCGGTTAAAAAGCATCTAACTTAAAACTGATAACCCTTACATACACCTAAACAAGACAAACCAATTGTTTTTTTGTTAAATTGTATATTATTAGAGTATTAATAGAATGCATATGCAACATTAAATAGGTGGAAAACATAAATTTAGATTATTGAATAATGGAACATGAAAAGTGTAGTGCATGGTACTATCAAGTATCAAAGATTATAAATGATCAAAAAGAAAATTTATATAAACGTGATTTTAAATTTTTTCAAGTTGATGTTTTGTTAAAACTTGCAAAAAAAATTGACCATTATTCTAGTGAATGTAATGAATGTAATAATTATAAAAAAGAAATTTTAGAGCTGTCCGAACAAATTCCCGAACTTCTAAATAATTCTTTAAAAGGCAGAAGAGAATTTGAAAAAAATATAGATAAGTATAGAAACCATTTAAAACGAAAACATAAACTTATGCCAGAAAGATACTATATTTCCTTATATTCATTACTGGGTACTGTGATAGGTATTACTGTTGGCTTAATAGCTGCTTTACTTATTAATTGGCATATAGTTAAATTTACTGTTTTGCTTTGTTTTGCAATTGGTTTAATTGTGGGGAGAATAATTGGAAATAGAAAAGAAAAAAAACAAAAAAAACAATTTGGTAATTTATAAAGTTGGACACTTTTTAAAATTACACTTTTACAAAACCAGATTGAAACCTCTGTCAATATCCTATAAAGATTTTAAGATAAACAAATTTTAAAAAATAAATAAGTAGTCTTACAAAAGTTTTTCGGCATTTGTTTTTGTACAATTAATTATATGACAGTTGTTTGTAAGAATACGTAAGCCACATTAAATAGGTCAAAGACCTTAATATAAAATTAAAATACGTTTAATTGTTATATTGATAATAAATTTTATTATATTTGGATAGTTATTAATTCTTAAATACAAAAAATATGGTAACAGATTTTTCAGTATGGTGGGAAGGCTTAGCTTTATTGTCAAAAATATATTGGATAATAGCATTTCCTTCAACATTAATATTTTTAATATTACTTTTAGTTACTATTTTTGGTGGTGATTTTGATTCTGATGCCGATTTAGATGTAGATGCCGAGATTGATTTAGATCATGGTATCGACTTTCAATTTATATCATTTAAAAATATTGTTGCTTTTTTTACAATTTTTGCGTGGAGTGGTTTAGCATGTATAGAAGGAGGTTTATCTTTGGTAATGATACTAATGATATCACTGGTAAGTGGGCTGATAATGATGGCAGTTATGGCTGCAATATTTTACTTTATGAGCAAATTGTCACATAGTGGAACACTTGACTTAAATAATGCTATTGGAAAAACAGGGAGAGTATATTTAACAATTCCTAAAAGAAGATCAAAAAATGGAAAAGTTCAAATAGAAATTCAGGGTGGATTAAGAACATTAGATGCAATGACCGAAAGTAGCGAAAATATTTCAACAGGAAGTACAGTTGAGGTAATTGATATAATCAACAATAGTATATTATTAGTAAAACGAAGCAGATAAAAGAGGTCTTCGACCTATTTATAGTTGCTTACGCATTAGTACAAAGACTATTTAATCAGGAAGTTATGAATATATAAATGTAAAAAAACTTTTGTAACAGTACTTACAATTGACTGTAAGGACTTCGACCTGTTTTATATTGCTTACGCATTCTTTTACATTTGCGGCTACCACGTATGGTTGGACTCTCTTGTTTTTCAAGTAGTTTTAATCATAAATAAAAGTGAGCTTTTGCAAAACTTTGCGTAAAATTTTGTGCAACTTTGCAGTAAAGAAGCGTCTAACTTAAAACTGGTAGCCTATATGTGTATGAATTTTTAATAATCATTTTTTTTTAATAATTAATTTAAAATAGGAGATAAAATTATGAGTCCAATGGTAGTAGTGGGTGTTGGTTTAGCAATACTCTTTATATTTATACTTTTAGTATCTTTATTTAAAAGATACAAACGTTGTCCTTCCGACCATATTCTTGTAATATATGGTAAAGTTGGAGGTGAAGGCAAATCATCGAAATGTATACATGGTGGTGCTGCATTTATATGGCCAATTATTCAAGATTATGAATTTCTTGATTTAACACCAATACCAATTGAAGTTGATTTGAAAAATGCTCTTAGTAAACAAAATATTAGAGTTAATGTCCCCTCTCGTTTTATGGTTGGTATTTCTACTGAACCTGCTAATATGACAAATGCAGCAGAAAGATTGCTGGGACTAGGACAAGAAGAAGTTCAACACTTAGCTTCGGATATTATATTTGGACAGCTAAGAGTTGTAATAGCAACAATGGATATTGAGGAAATAAATAGTGATAGAGAAAAGTTTTTAACAAATGTTTCCGAAAGTGTAGAACATGAGCTTGTTAAAATAGGATTAAAACTTATAAATGTAAATGTAACCGATATAACAGACGAAGCTGGATATATTGATGCTCTTGGTAAAGAAGCAACTGCACAGGCAGTTAATGAAGCCAAAAAAGCTGTTGCAGAACGTAATAGATATGGTGCTATTGGCGAAGCTATGGCTACAAAAGAACAAAGAATACAGGTTTCTGATGCTGTTGCAGATGCTAAAGTTGGAGAAGCCAATGCAAGACAAAAAGAAAGAATATCGGTATCTGCAGCAAATGCTGCAGCAGTTGAGGGCGAAAATAATGCAAAAGTTACAATTGCAAACTCAGATGCAGAAAAACGAAAAAAAGAAGCTGAAGCCGAAAAAATTGCTGTTTCAGCCGAAAAAATAAATAAAGCTAAAGCTCTTGAAGAATCGTATGTTGCCGAAAAAGAAGCAGAACTTAGTCGTGCAGAAAGAGATAAAGCTACACAAAAAGCTAATATCGTGATACCTGCTGAAATTGAAAAAGAAAAAATAGAAATCGAAGCCGAAGCCGATGCAGAAAGAATCAGAAGAATTGCAAAAGGTGATGCCGATGCTGTTTATATGAAAATGGAAGCCGAAGCAAAAGGTACTTTTGAAGTATTAACAAAACAAGCTGAAGGTTTCAAACAACTGATTGAAGCTGCTGGAGACGATTCAAAAGATGCTGTTATGATTATGATTGCTGATAAATTACCTGAATTAATTAAAACACAAGTAGAAGCTATCAAAAATATCAAAATAGATAAAGTTACTGTTTGGGATAGTGCCAATGGTGAGGGTTCCTCAACAGCCAATTTTATGAAAGGAATGGCTGGTTCTATACCTCCATTACAAGATTTATTTAAAATGGCAGGCTTGGATTTACCAAATTATTTAGCTTCACAATCAAAAGAAAAAGATTTTGAAACTGCAAAGGTTGTTGAAAATTCTAAAGATGTTAAAGGATAATAAGATACAAAATTTTAATAACTATACTTTAAATGGTACAATTATTCAATTATTCAATTATTCAATTATTCAATGGTACAATTATTCAATGGTACAATGGTACAATTATTCAATGGTACAATGGTACAATACTTTGATTAATAATTGATAACAGTTTGTTAATGTAAAACTATAAACATTCAATAAGCACATATTCAGGATAATAAAAAAAATAATTAACTTATAATTGTTTGTAAAAATTCAAAAATGTGTTATGGCTTAATAGTATTTGCATAAAACATGGTATGTTTTATATTTCAAATATATTTTACTTTTTTTTCAGCCACAGTGTGGCAAAAGTATGGTAGTAAACATGCTAAACACATATGTTTAAAGTTCCATAGGAACGATATTATGCAATATGTCTAAAATATTAATTTTGTATAAATACTATCACAAGCCACAACAAAAAATTCCAAAATGTTATTATTTGTGAGTTCTGAAAATGTTTTTTTATTTCAGTAGTAAGTTTTTTTGCTGAAAGGGCATAAGCATTAACATGGGGCAACGCCCTATGTCTAAATGTGTTCGTAAGCAAAAACGCCCTGAGGGCAAAAGCAACACAATAAAAAAAAGAATAAAATTAGAACTAATAATATTGTTGTAAATTATTAATTTTGATAAGCCCAGGTCATGCCTAAAGTCATTTTTGTAATTGGCTTGTTATCAGTCCACGATTACTATCGTGGACTACCAATAGGTCATCGCTTTGCGATTTTATTGACTTTATGGAGGGACACTAATTAGCAAGTTTTCTTAAATTTGATTTTAATATTTTTTAGGTTACAAATTCATAGTCATTCTCTACTTTTGCTATTCTGACCTTAAAAGACTTATACCACAAACTACGTCCATTTTCTCTTGCAATTGTATGTTCTGAATTGTGTTTCCATTTTCTTATTGCTTCTAAATTATTCCAATATGAAATTGTAATTCCTAATTCATTTTTTGCACTTTCGGCACCAAGAAATCCTGTTTGTAGTTTTGCTAATTCAATCATTTTATTAGCCGTTTCTGAATATCCATTATCGCCCTCTGTTCTGATTGAACTAAAAATTACAGCGTAATATGGTGGTTTTGGTGTTTTGCTTATCATTTTTATTAGTATTTCAAATATTTAATAAGGTCTTCGACCTATTTAATGTGGCTTACGCATTTTTATAAATAACTATTATGCAGCTAATTGTACAAAAATATATGCAAAAAAACTTTTGTAAAACTACTTAAATAAACTGTAATTTAGTTTTACTCCAATTATAGTAATATCATCACGTTGTTCTTCACCAGCTTGCCAGTTATCAAGTTCACTTTCA
>JAOZVK010000648.1 GCA_029938185.1 Bacteroidales bacterium
TTCATTTTAATTTGCCATTGTTTTTGTTCAATTTGACGCTTTTTGTGAGTTCTGGACCTTAGGAGCATCTCAAAGCGTCATTTTTCAGAGAGGCGATTACGCTCAAAGATCCTCCTATCGTTGGATGCTTTGAGGTCTTTTAGAATAAAAAAGTAAAAGCGATGCAAACATTTCAATATTTATACAATGAAGCGGGACTTAAAAACGTTGAAAAATAAGGTATTAAAAAAACAAAAAATGAACATAGAACAATTAGCATTATCAATAAGCGAAATACACAAACAGTTTCAGCATAAAGCAGCTTCTGCAATAAATGTATCACTAACTTTGCGAAATTGGTATATTGGTTTTTATATTGTAGAGTATGAGCAAAATGGTTCAGACCGTGCAAAATACGGCTCAAAAGTAATAAGAACCCTTTCGGAAAAATTCAGCAAACAAAAACTAAAAGGAATGTCGTTTACATATTTGAATATGTATCGTCAGTTTTATTTGATTTACCCACAAATTATTCAGGCACTGCCTGAACAATCACAGTATTCAATTATTCAGGCAGTGGCTGAACAATCTCAGGTAATTATTCAGCCAACGGTTGAGCAATTCAAAGAGTTAAATGTCAATATTTGTGTTCCTCCAAAAAAAATCCTCAATCGCTTGTCATTTACACATTTATCAGAACTGATAAAAATTGATAATCCTTTAAAACGAGCTTTTTACGAAATTGAATGTATTACAGGAGTTTGGAGTACTCGTGAATTACAAAGGCAAATTTCAAGTTTGTATTTCGAGCGTTCTGGCTTATCACGAGATAAAGAAAAACTGAGCAGACTTATTAATCAAAAAGCAGAAGGCTTAAAAATAACAGATATTATTAAAAATCCTATAGCTCTTGATTTCTTGGCTTTGCCGATAAAAGATATTGTTGAAGAAAAAGAACTTGAACAGGCATTAATAGATAATTTACAAGCATTTATGTTAGAGTTGGGCAATGGATTTTGTTTTGAAGCTCGACAGAAAAGAATACTTATTGATGATGAATATTTTTATATTGACTTAGTTTTTTATCACAGAGTATTAAAATGTCATGTTCTTATTGAGATAAAAACAGAAAAATTTAATCACGAAAATATTGGTCAGTTAGACGTTTACTTGCAATATTACAAGCATGAAATAATGCAGGAAGGCGATAATGCACCTGTTGGTATTTTGCTTTGCACCAAAAGTAAACCCAAAATGGTAAAATATGCAAGCGCAAATAAAGACAATGTTTTTGTAAACGAATTTAGACTTGCTCTGCCATCGGAAAATGAAATTCAGGCTTTTGTGGAGGAGAAGATAAAAAATGGATAGAAACAGAAGCAAGTTTAGATTTTATCCAGCAGGACTTCAAAACGTCGGCTACCCGTCAGAAGTTGGACAGTCTTGTTTATCAGGTGTTTCGTAACAGGATAAAAATCAATCCTGTAAATCCTGTCAAAAAATAAAATAATGTACAATACTATACGTGTAGCCAAAACGTCAAAGAATAAAGACCTTTGAGCATGCGACCTTAGGAGCATCTCAAAGCGTCATTTTTCAGAGAGGCGATGACGCTCAAAGATCCTCCTATCGTCGGATGCTTTGAGGTCATTTTTTGTATTAAATTTTCATTTTACAACAAAAAAGTTTATATTTGTATAAGATTATTAATAAAAAAAGTACAAGCAATGCAAACATTACAATATTTATACAATGAAACAGGACAAGCTACGGCTATGTTGGTTGATTTAAAAAATTCTAACATTGATGATATTTTTAAAAAACCTTTAAACAAACCACAACTCGAAATTCTTGAACTGATAGAAACAGGTTTTAATGATAATAATTTAGAAGAATTGAGAGAGCTGCTTGCAAAATATTTACTGTCAAAAATAAGAACAGAAACAAATGAAATATGGGACAAACGAGGATATACAAAAGAAACTTTTGATAAATTTGTAGAAAATGATTAGCAAACTAAAAATTGTATTGGCACAAATGCTCTAATCAGCAGTATGTCAGACCGACTGGATTTTCAAATAGTATTTGATACTTTAATACAAAAAAAATATGATTTATTTATCTCCAATGAAATTTTATTAGAATATGAAGAGAAAATAAATCAATTCTTTAACAAGACAGTAGTTAACAACACCCTCAAATTATTCAATATACTTCCAAATATTTACAAAACAGATATTTATTATAACTTAAATCTTATAACACCTGACCCTAATGATAATAAATTTGTAGATTGTGCTTTTGCATGTAATGCTGATTATATTATTACAAATGATAAACATTTTGATTTGCTGCAAAATATTGAATACCCAAAAATTAAAATTATTTCAATTGAAAATTTTGTAAATTTATTGAGTTGAACAATGTTTTTTTGAACGTCCTGCAGGACTTCAAAACGTTGAAGAAAAGCAAAATAGACGTTCAAAAAGTCCTTATTGGACGTTTTGAAGTCAGCACAGACTTATATCATTTCTTAGACAAACGAGTTATAGATTTAGAAAGTGATGCTGAACATACTATTAAGCAAAACTAAAAAATCAACACAAAGGCAAAAGCAAATAAGTTAAAAAAATTATCAACTGAAATAAAACAAAAAATTAAAAATGAATTTTAATAATTTAATTTTATAAATAATTCTACTTTACGAACTTAAAACTATTTGATAATTAAACTATTAAATCATTTTTATTAGTATTTAATAATTAGTGTATTCATAAAAAAACTATTCAATGTATTTTATTGCTTTTGCTCTTTCAGGGCGTTTTTGCTTGCGAATGCATTTATACATAGGGCGTTGCCCCATGT
>JAOZVK010000191.1 GCA_029938185.1 Bacteroidales bacterium
AACCATTGAACCATTGTATAATTGAACCATTGAACCATTGAACCATTGAACCATTGAACCATTGTATAATTGAACCATTGAACCATTGAACCATTGAACCATTTAAAATATGAAAAATATGAAAAATTTAAAAACGATTATTAGTTTAGTAGTATGTATTTTTATTTTATCAGTAGTATCAAATGATGTTAAGGCTCAGAAAAAGAAAAAAACAGAAACGATTACAATTTCTGTAGAAATGAGCTGCCCAAGCTGTGTAAATAAAATTGAAAAAGGAATAGCATATGAAAAAGGTGTAAAAGACCTTATAGTTTCCTATGAAAAAGAAACAGTAATAATAAAATATAAAACGAAAAAAACAACTCAGGAAAAACTATTAAAAGCAATTGAAAAACTAGGTTATACAGCAAATATTGTAAAAATTAATGAAAATACAGACCTCAAAAATAAATAAAAGCATTTAGCTTAATACCCATATCATGAATACAATACAGACAATATTTAATTAATGAACACTAATTGTTGTCTGTATAAGAATAGTATCATAATTTACTGTGGTATAGAAAGACAATTAACTCCTCACTGTCATCGTAAGCGACAGGACAACCGTTTATAATAACACATAAGCCACATTAAATAGGTCGAAGACCTTAGCAAAATATTATCGTGCCACGATTATCGTGGCACGATTTTGCAAATATCAAACCATAGGTGGGGGAGTTTACTTTATAAACTCAACATATTTCTGATATAGAATTGTAAATGTTCCCTCAATTTCTTTAGCTAAATCATCTTGTTTGTTTTCGGCAGTCATGCTCAATAACTCTTGCATAACACTCATGCCTAATTTTACTTCATAGTTTACACCACCTGCAAACTTTCTATCTAAATTAAGATAATATTTCAGATTATCGCTGTAAATATCAACAAGTTGTCTACTTAATTTATTTGCAGTTTCGGTTTCTCCCAGTTTGTAGTACATTTCAATAATGGGAACCATGAAATAATCATATGCAATTTTTTCATGAGGAGTAATACTTACACATTTGTCAAGTACCTTCTTTGCTTTATCTTTTTTATTTTCAGCAATAAGAGTATTTGCCAATCTCGAAAACACATCTCTAATTCGCATAATAGAAATAGTACGTAAATTGTGACTATCCATAAACACGTCAGGTTTGTCCATTCCGCCCCATTTAAACTTATTCATCAAGTTTTCATACAATATATCGGTATTAATATATCCAATATCACCTGATTCACTATCAGTTTTGATTGGAACAAAACGATACGCAAAACCATCAAGTCTAAAATAATCCTGCAATTGCAAATAGCTATCTGTTCCCATACTCGAAGCAAAATATATTGGTCGTTCCCAGTTGTTATAAGCCAATAGGTCAAGAATCATCATTTCATTTTTTGTAACATATTCTTTGTTCAGCTTCCATGCTATTGCTTTTAATAGTTTGTGTGCCATTGCAGGCGAAACAATATTTTTGTTAATCACTTTTGCCGAGTCAACAGGAATAACCAAATTTTGAGCTGGAATGTAATCAATTGCTTCGCCATCTCTTTGCTTAAGTTTTGTTTTTGGATCATCAGATGAAACAAAATCAATAACATCTTTTAGTGCAACAGGCTTTTCTATCCTATTATATATTGGTACCCAGTCGCGTTTGCCTTGCATATATTGGTGTTTTTTCATAGAAAAAGGAACACCCTCCGATTCGTATGCTTTACGAGTCATTTGGTATATATACCAATGAGCTGTTAATAAGCTAAGATTTACAACTCTCACATCAGTTCTTATACCCTCAACTTCTTGAGCGTACCATAGCGGAAATGTATCATTATCGCCATACGTAAATAGTATAGCATTTGGAGCACATGAATTTAGATAATTATAAGCAAAATCTCTTGCAGTATATCTTCCAGAGCGGTCATGGTCTGCCAAGTTTTCGGAGACGAGTATAGTAGGAACAGATAAACTAATAATAGTAGCCAAACTTGCGCTAATAATTGGACTGGTTAGTTTTTTTAATCCCTCGTATATTCCCAAAACACCTATTCCAATCCAAATTGCAAAAGCATAGAACGAACCAACATAAGCATAATCACGTTCACGTGGCTGATAAGGTGTTTGATTTAAGTACATTACAATAGCAATACCCGTAAAAAAGAATAACAGCATAACTACCCAAAAATCTAATTTGCTTTTTTGGAACATAAATATTAAACCTATTATACCTAGTATTAATGGTAAAAAATAGTATTTGTTACGACTCTTATCATTTTCTATACTTTTGGGCAAATCATATTGTGAACCAAGTCTTATAGAATCTAAAAATTTTAGTCCACTTATCCAGTTTCCATTAACAAAACCGCCATGACCTTGTTTATCATTTTGTCTACCGGCAAAATTCCACATAAAATAACGCAAATACATATGTCCAAGTTGATATTTAAAGAAAAACTCTAAATTATCACCAAAAGAAGGTTTTTTTTCTCCACCAGATATGCCTGTCCAGCTTTTGTATCCGCTTATATGGTTTGCTTGATGACTATATAATCTTGGAAAAATAGTTTGATACTTGTTATCGTATTTATAGTTGGGGTTTGTTGTTTTAATTTTGGTATAATTTTTTTCTCCTCTTATATGAGTATATTTCACTTCCCTATCTACTACTTGAGCATTAAAATATTGACCATATACTAATGGACGGTCACCATACTGTTCCCTATTTAAATATGAGAGTAATGAAAATACATTGTCTGGACTATTTTCGTTCATTGGTGGCTCTGCTAATGAACGTATTACAATCATTGTATACGATGAATAACCTATAAGAATAACAGTAATTGATAACATAATAGTATTCAGCAAAACTTTTTTGTTTTTATGAGTATAATATATTCCTCCAACAATTGCTGACAATATTATTATACCATATATTATAATTCCAGTATTAAATGGCATTGACAGAAAATTGACAAATAAAAGCTCAAATTTTGCAGCAACACTTACTATTCCTGGAATAATACCATATATTGTAACACCAAGTATTGCTACAGAAACCAATGATGTTTTAATAATTCCAATTCTGTTAACAGGATACATCTTAAAATAGTATACAAATACAACTGCTGGAATAGCAAGCAAGTTAAGTAAGTGAATACCAATTGATAAGCCCATCAGGTAAGCAATTAGTATAAGCCATCTGTTAGCATATTTTTCGTGAGCAACATTTTCCCATTTTAGAATTGCCCAAAAAGCTACTGCTGTAAACAGAGAAGAGCTTGAATATACCTCAGCCTCAACAGCCGAAAACCAAAATGAATCGGTAAATGTATATGCCAATGCACCAATAGCACCACTTGCCAACACAGCTATTGATTGGTCTATTGTTATTTCATTAGATTTGATAACAATTTTTTTTGCTAAATGAGTAATTGACCAAAATAAAAATAAAATTGTAAATGCACTTGCAAGTGCCGATAATGTATTTATCATTTTAGCAACAGTAGTAACATCTGATGCAAAAATTGATGCAACACGAGCCATTATCATAAATAAAGGAGCTCCTGGAGGGTGTCCTACTTCTAACTTATATGCCGATGCAATAAATTCTCCACAATCCCACAAACTTGTAGTCGGCTCAATAGTAAAAATGTAAGTCACTGCTGCTATTAAGAATACAGCCCATCCGCTTACAATATTATAAAATCTATGTTGTTTATCTTGAATCATAATCTATATATTTATTTCAAATAACAAAAACTAAGGAATGACAAAAGTATATAATAAAACTTTTATGAATTAATTTTTTAATAAAAATTTTAATAAAAGTTGTAAAATAATTTGTATTATAATTTTTTTTTGTAATTTTGCACCGTCTTAAAGATAAAAGATATCTTGTCCAGTGGTGTAATTGGTAACACATCTGATTTTGGTTCAGAAGAGTTCAGGTTCGAAACCTGGCTGGACAACACAATATAAGATTGATAATTTAATTATCAATCTTTTTTTTTCAAATTTATTTTGCTTTTAAAAAATATAAATAAAAAACTATTTTTACATAAATATAAAAAAACTATGAAAGTTCTTTTTTAATAATCTTATAATTATAAAAAAATAAAATTATTCAAAAAAAAGGAAAATAAAAATTATTTATTATAAAATTCATAGTATCTTTAATGAATGTACATTACAAGTATTATTTCAAAAAAAACAAAATTTAGAAGTCTAATATTAATTTTTTTTTACTTAAAAAATAAAAATAGTTTGAAAAATTAAAATCTATTATTTACATTTGCAACATAAAGACAAACAAATTGTTTTTTGGACCCATAGCTCAGTTGGTTAGAGCACCTGACTCATAATCAGGGAGTCCCAGGTTCAAGCCCTGGTGGGTCCACTTTATTGTTTTCATAGAGTGTTGATTTTTTTCCCCTTAACTTTTATAGTTAAGGGGTTTTGTTTTTATTGGAAACTACATTACCCTTGTATCTGAATTGCTTTGAAATTTAAGAAACCATAATCATGTGATTTTTTAAATTTTTAAATAATATACCTAAGGGCTTCTAACTATTTATAGTTGCTTACGCATTAATACAAAGATAATCTAATCAGAGTATTATGAATAAGTAAATGACGAAAAACTTTTGTAACAGTACTTACGTGTTGAATTAAAAATGGAAAAAGATGTTTATAAAACTCATCCTGTTCGTAACAAAATTTGTTATATTGATAAAACTTTCGATTTCGATAATTATTTTTCACAAAACAAACTTGAACAGAAAAAAACATTCTTGAAATATTATATGATTGTATTAAAAAAATGTGTCAACAACTTAATTAAAATTTAGAACCTTTTATTCATGCTTATCAAAGAGTTAAATTATATTAATAAATTCATACATGGAAAGCTGACTTTTTCTCGCAATCGTAAACATAAAACAGGAATTGAAATTGAAGTAAATGAAAAAGCAGCTACAATTTCGGTACTTTTTACAGATGTAAATGAAAAACCGCTCAAAAAGGTTGATGTATTGAAAACACGTCCACATTTTATGTATATTTATCAAGTAATTCAAAAAGGAAAATGGCTTTCGACAAGCGAATATCAAGTTTCGGATAGTAGTGGAGGCTACCCGTCAGAAGTTGGACAGTCTTGTTTATTAGGTATTTCGTAACAGGATAAAAATCAATCCTGTAAATCCTGTCAAAAAATAAAATAATATCCAATACTATACGTGTAGCCGTAGTGGACAAATAAACTTTGTGGCAAATATGTCTGGCTGTTTTGCGAAAAATATTATTCCGATAGCTAATACTGATGAGGAAATAAGAGAGGTTCTTGCGGATTTGGAGTTTTAGCAGTACTGAAATTCATTTTATTATTATTGTATTCTAAGAAAATTGTATTGATACAGCATAAAAAACACCCTCCTAAATAATTAATAATCAATAATAATGTAGTTGTTTTAAGGTTTGAAGAGTCAATTATTAAAGTGTAGCATGGAAGATAATAAAACAAAAAAAGCCCTCGGGTGAGGGCTAAAGCTATGAAACAAAAAACTTACATGAATATGTTACCGATCACATACTCAATTCAAACAATGTACAAATTTATGTATTTAGATTGTAAAAGTCAAATTTTAATATATGATTATATACTTTATTTTGTGTACATACATTTTTTTTTTATATAATAAATTGAAAGACTGTGAAATAAGATATATATATTTTTTTAAAAAAACATTTTATTTATCATTTTTTTTAGCAGAAATTTTAAATTTCTTTCTAATAATACAATTTTTCGAATCTGTAACTTTTATTGCATAAGTACCAACTTTTAAATTGGATAATTTTTGTTTTTGACTATTGTTATTCCATAGTAATTTGTATGGAGCTACACCTCCACTTATTTCTACTTTTATGCTACCATTATTCTTATTCAAATCAGTATTTACAATTTGTGAATCAATTTTAATTGAGTCTGGTTCATCTATTTCGACTATATGTTCAAGCTTACATGCGTGCATATCAGTAATATTCACAAAATAAGTACCTGCTTTCAAATTGCTTAAATTTTCTTCAATCGGTCCATGGTCCCATTTATAATCATATGGAGGCTTTCCTCCTGTTACAAATATTGCAATGCTTCCATTGTTTAAATTATAACAACTTGCATTTGTTTTTTTTACAGATATTTTTATTTCACTTTTGGGTTCAATTAAATATATAGTTTTCTCAGCCTTACATTTGTGTTTATCAGTTACAACAACAGAGTATTTACCATCTGATATGTTAATGTTTTTTGCGGTTTTATTTCGATTAGACCATTTATAACTGTATGTAGGTGTTCCTCCTGTAACAAATAATTCTATTATACCATCTTTTCCTTTATAGCATTTCGGATCAACTTTCTCATAATCAATTCTAATAGGTCTATCAGGGGATTTTATTTCAATAGTATCATATGCTACACATTTTTTTTTATCGGTAACAATAACTGTATATGTATCAGCTCTAAGTTTATTTATTTTTCTTTTAGATAAACCATTAGACCAAACATATTCATAGCCCGCATTTCCTCCTTTTACATCTAAACTTATTTTTCCATCAATAAATCCAAAACAACTTATATCATTTTTTTTGGCATTAATATATATTGGCATATTGGGTTGTTTGATATATACACTATCAGATATTTCGCATGTGTTTCTATCAGTAACTTTTACTTTGTACCAAGTCGATTTAATATTTCTCAAATATTTTGTATCAGAACTATCCTGCCACAAATAATCATATGAGGGTTTTCCTCCACTAACACTTATTTTTATTGATGCTGTGCTATCTCCATAACAATTGACATCTTGTGTTTCAAAAACAATTTTCAATTTCCTATCTGGTTCTTTGACAAATGCATCACCCGAAATAATACAATTATTTTTATCTCTAACAACTACCTTGTATCTACCAGTTTTTACATTTATTAAATCTTTATTTTTTGTTCCGTTTGACCATTCGTATGAGTAAGGTGGAGTCCCTCCTTTTACTGATAATTTTATTTTTCCATCGTAGCCGTTTTTACAACTAATATTATTTACTTTAAAATTTATACTAAGTGGTTTTTTAGGTTCTGATATTTTAACACTATCAATTATAACACAGTAATTTTTATCAATAACTCGTATTAAGTATGTACCTGGTTTTAGTTTTGACACTTTGTTTTTAGTTGAATCTATTGACCATAAATAAGAATAGCTGGGTACACCTCCTGATACTATTGCTTTAATTTGTCCATCGGCACCTTTGTAACAACTAACATTTTTTTTATCAAATTTTAGTATTAATGTGTCTTTGGGTTGTTTTAGTTCAAAGCTTGCTTTTTTTATTCTATTTCTATTATCGGTTACTTTAACGGTATACTTAGCTGCTTTTACTCTTTCGAGATTTTCCGATTTGTAACCATTCGACCATTTAAATTTATGGTCTGGTATTCCTCCCTTGACAATCAAATCTACATATCCATTTTTACCACCTTTACAGTTTACGTGCTTTGCTCTAAAAAATAGCTCTAATGGAGCATCGTATTGATATTTTATATACTCGACATTTCCGAAAGCATCAGCATAGACTTCGGCAAATGGAATTCCTGTTTTTTTACCATACCACCTAAGAAGAATACTTTTCTTTATTTGTGAATATTCAGGAGCTGGGGTCCATCCAAAAATAGATTTTTTGTATCCTCTAACATTTTTTTTAATTATTCGCAATTCTCTAATAACTTGTACTTGCTCAAATGGAGTTTTAATTGTACCGTATAAATCAAATTTACTTTCTTCAATTATCTTCATATTGGCTCTTACAGAATCGGCTCCTGGAACTTTGTAATAAGGTGTTAAAAAACTTTTTATAGTAGTATCTGTATAATTATCATCAAGATTTGATGGGAATTTCAATTGTGTAAGACTATCATCAAAGTGTAGTACCAAAGGGCTTTTTAGTGTAATATAATCATCAATTAGACCTATTAAACTTAGCTTATTTTTATCTTTATGATAATAAAACATTTTTGTTTTACTATAAAACATAACCATGTTAGATTCGGGAAACCATCTTCCATATTTTGTTTTAGATGGGTGTATAAAACGTATTGTATCAAAATAAGTTGGTTTATATTTTGAAAAATCCCAATAACTAAGTTCAAATTTATCTATTTTTATTTTTCCTTTTGGTACTTTAACAATAGCAACTATATAATTGTTTCCAATTTCGGAAAAATCATTACTTTTTAAACTAATTTGTGAAAAAGCAGAATTGCCTAAAAAAAATATAATGATATTCAGAATAATATATTTCATAAATAATGAATAATTAATGGTAAGGATAAAACACTCCCCATTCATAGAAAAAAAAGGGTCAAAGTTAAGGTGGAATAAATTTAACTTTTTGATAAGATTGTCGAGACAAAGGTAATTTAAAATTTGTTCAGAAAAAATTTATTTAAAAAAAAAATTCTACTTTTGCAATCATTGAATAAGCTCTGCCAGAAGGCAATTTATTTCACATCAGACAATGCTTTAAACGCATGTCAGGAATGGCTGAATTTTCAGTCATTCCTTTTTTATACGCATTATTACTGAAACAAATCATAAGTTTCTTTAGTATTACTTATACATGATTAACAGGATTTACATATTTAGAATCCTGTTAATCACGTAAATCCTGTCAAATTATTAGATTTATAAACTTAATCAATTTATGTCTTAATACACTATTTAAGGTCTTCGACCTATTTATAGTCGCTTACGCATTAGTACAAAGACAACTTAATCAGGAGGTTATGAATAAGTAAATGTCAAAAAACTTTTGTAACAGTACTTACATCATATTTTGGGCTTAATGGAAGAATTGTGTTTAATTGTGAAGGGCAGAGTTTTATGTAAGAATTGGAAATAAGGTCTTCGACCTATTTATAGTCGCTTACGCATTAGTACAAAAACAATTTAATCAGTAAGTTATGAATATAAATGTCGAAAAACTTTTGTAACAGTACTTATGTATTTATAGAAGTGTTAATAATTTAAGGAATTACTTACAAAAGTAAAAGGCTCGAAGAGCCTTTTTTATTAATAATTTTGTTATAAGCTATCTATACTTGCAACAGTCTGGTAATTTGTTATATACCTCATCATTAGCTTTATGAATTTTGGTATCGTGACCAACATCAGAAACGGCTTTATGAACTTTTGTTAAATCAAAACCTTCTTTATGTTTAACTTTTAGGATTTTAGTTTCTTTGTCCCACTCAGCTGTTTCAGCACCAGCATTTTTTGCAGTTTTTTCGATACGGTCTTTACACATACCACACGAGCCACCTACTTCAAAACTTGCTTCTACTAACTGGATAGAACTTTCATTTTTCATATCTGTTGTTGTATTTTCCTTGCCATTATTTTCTGTTGTAGCAGAATTACAAGCAAAAAAGGCGGTCATAATTACCGCAAATCCTAAAATAAAAATTGTTTTTTTCATTCTAAAAAATTTAAAGTTTATAAAAAATAATTAAATAACACTTAGTGCTTAATACTATCTTTGGTTTCTGCGCATCTAAACATCATATCACCAAAGTATGGATTGGCTATTTGTTTTTGGATGCTTAGCCAATATACTCCTTTTTCGTTATTAGCCATAGGGTGGGCTTATAAAAACTAATAATTTACAAAATATTATTAGTTCTAATTTTATT
>JAOZVK010000192.1 GCA_029938185.1 Bacteroidales bacterium
TTCATTTTAATTTGCCATTGTTTTTGTTCAATTTGACGTTTTTTGTGAGTTCTGAGCTTACTTTTTGAAATACCGTTTATTATATATCTTGCGTAAGCAATATTAAATAGGTCGAAGACCTTACTTTATGCATTCATATCGTTAAGACCTGCTATGTTTTCAAAATATTGCAGGTCATAATGTATAATCAATATTTAAAAAAGATCTTTATCATCATTATACATTTTTATAATTCCATCTTTCAAACTAACTGAATGTTTCCATTTTAGCTTACTTATTTTATCTACATTGAGTAATTTCCTCATTGTCCCATCGGGTTTACTTGAATCCCAATTGATTACACCTTTGTATTTTACAATATCTTTAATCATTTCAGATAGTTCTTTTATACTAATATCTTTTCCAACACCAATATTTATATGTGTGTTTCTTATTTCATCATTACTAACTAAATCTTCAAAGTTTATATTTTCCATCAAAAAAACACACGCATCTGCCAAATCATCTGAATATAGAAACTCACGTCTTGGTTTTCCTGTTCCCCAAAGTGTAATATTATTTTTTTCAATACCATACTTAGATAATATTGAATGAATATCTAATATACTTGAATTACCATTTATATTCTCAATAGGATTTTTGTTTAGGTCTTGTTTTATCAAATCTAATTTATTATTCATTAAGCATTTTCCAAGATGCATTTTTCTTATCAATGCAGGTAACACATGAGATTTTTCTAAATCAAAATTGTCATTAGCTCCATATAAATTTGTTGGCATTACCGAAATAAAATTTGTACCATATTGAATATTATAGCTTTCAATCATTTTAATACCAGCAATTTTAGCAATAGCATATGGTTCGTTTGTATACTCTAATGTATTAGTTAATAAATATTCTTCTTTAAGTGGTTGAGGACTATTTTTAGGATATATACACGAACTTCCTAAAAAGATGAGTTTTTTTACCTTGTTCAAATAAGCATGATGTATAATATTATTTTGTATCATCAAATTATCATAAATAAACTCGGCTCTGTAAGTATTGTTTGCTATAATTCCTCCTACTTTTGCAGCAGCCAAAAAAACATACTCAGGTTTCTCTTTTTTAAAAAAATCAGCAACTATTTTTTGTATAGTTAAATCATACTTAGGATATTTTGTAAAAATAAAGTTATTATAGTTTTTAGATTTAAGTTTTTTTAAAATAGCACTTCCAACCAAGCCAGTATGTCCAGCTACATAAATTTTACTATTAGTTTCCATTTGAATATTTTATAAGTAGTCTGTCAAATTTTTTTAACATTTGTATTTTATTAGAATATTTAAAGAATATATAAGTCATATAGGAAATGACGAATTATAAACTACGAATTACGAATTGGTTTACACCTAAATATAAGTATCTTACAAAAAACAAATCGGAAAGTTGTTTTTTAACGATTCCCTAACAAAAAAATTCGATATTTGGTTTCACATATTTAACTATACTCTAAACGGTCATAATTTCAATATTAACAAACTGTTATCAATTATTAATAAAAATATTGTATCTTTGAATAATTGTACCATTTAAAGTATATATAATTAAACTATCGTATAAAATCGACACTTTGCAAAATTGTAACTTACTGTATATGTGGTGTAAACAGAATTATCAATTATCCATTATCAATTGACAACTACTTAACAGCGATACAATAAAAATGCGAAAGCCACATTAAAAAGGTCGAAAACCTTATTCGAAATAATTTAATATTTTAAAACCACCCTCTTTTAAATATCTATCTTTTTTCATTAATTTCAAATCGTTCTTAACCATTTCTCTTATTAAATCAGATAAATCGTACTCTGGTTTCCAAGCTAATTTTTTATATGCTTTGCTGGCATCACCTATAAGTAGGTCTACTTCAGTAGGTCTAAAATATTGAGGGTCTACTTTTACAACAATATCTCCAACATGAACATGTTGTTTTATATCTCTGTATTTTTTATCCTTACTTATTTTACTAACTTTTCCAATTTCATCTTCATCTTTTCCAATAAATTCGATAGTTATACCAATTTCATTAAATGCCATACGGACAAACTCTCGCACTTCAGTTGTTTTTCCAGTAGCTATTACATAATCATCGGCTATGTTTTGTTGCAAAATCAAATACATTGCCTTAACATAATCTTTAGCATGTCCCCAGTCTCGCTTTGCTGATAAATTACCCAAATATACTGTTTTTTGTAATCCTAATGCTATACGTGCAACAGCTCTGGTTATTTTTCTTGTAACAAATGTTTCACCTCTAAGTGGACTTTCATGATTAAATAATATTCCATTAGCAGCAAAAAACCCATAAGCTTCTCTATAGTTTACAGTTATCCAATACGAATATAATTTTGCAACAGCATAAGGGCTACGAGGATAAAATGGTGTTTTTTCGCTTTGAGGCACCTCTTGAACCAAACCATAAAGTTCACTAGTAGAGGCTTGATACAATTTTGTTTTTTTTTCTAATTTTAGAATACGAATTGCTTCTAGCAAGCGTAATGTACCAAGACCATCAGCATTTGCTGTATATTCGGGAGTATCGAAACTTACATGCACATGGCTCATTGCTGCAAGGTTATATATTTCATCGGGTTGTACTTCTTGAATAATTCTAATCAAATTAGTTGAATCTGTTAAATCTCCATAATGCAAAAAAAAGTTTCTATCTTCAATCTGGGGATCTTGGTATAAATGATCAATCCTATCAGTATTAAACATTGATGTTCTTCTTTTTATACCATGTACAATGTAATTCTTTTTCAACAAAAATTCGGCAAGATATGCTCCATCTTGTCCAGTTATTCCTGTAATTAATGCTTTTTTTTTCATTTACTAAAATTTACTAATTAAGGTCTTCGACCTACTTAATATTGCTTTTAAGTACTGTTACAAAAGTTTTTCGACATTCACCTATTTATAACATACAGATTAAGTTGTTTTTATATTAATGCGTAAGCAACTATAAATAGGTCGAAGACCTTACATTCTATTGGTACTCTAATAATAAAATATAAATGTCAAAAAACTTTTGCTAGACTAAGTAATTGACAATTGATAATAAACAATTGATAATTTTGTTTACACCAGAATTACAATAAGTTATAACTTTACAAAGTGTCGATTTTATATGATAACCTACTTACTTACTATTTTGGGCTACTGGCATAAGGTTGAGGCGATTATTTATCAACAAGTTGCGCCTGTCTGGTGTTTTCACCTGATAGTAAGAGAACAAACAGTCAGTGGCAGATGGAAAATACCTGCCAAGCACAGCAAGCTATCAACCTTTACGTGAGTAGCCCTATATTGCATCTAAATAAGTTGTTGGAACTTCAACTAATAAAGATTGTCCAATTGCATCTATTTCAATTTGCACTCTTTTTTTCCCATGATATTTAACAATATTGCCATTCATACCTGCAAATGGGCCATGTTTAAGCTTAACTTTACTTCCTTTTTTCAATTTTTCACATGAAATATCAAAATCAATATTTAATTTCAATATTAATTTAATATCATTGATTTGCTGTTCGGGTATTACAGAGGCTTGATTTTCTATTTTTACAAAATAAACAACTCCATAAGTTTTTAATACATTTAAATATTCTTTTTTGTAAACAATATTTACAAACAAATATGAACGAAAAATTGGTTCTTCTACCCATTTTTTTCTATCACTCCACTGTTTCAATGTCTTTTGTAATGGTAAAAAAGCATCAATTCGCTGTTCGATAAGATTATCGTAAATTTTTTTTTCATGTCTTGATTTGCAATATATTACATACCATTTTTTAATTGGTTTGTTATTTACAATCATAAAATTAAATTTAATAATTGATTAAGGTCTTCGACCTATTTATAGTTGCTTACGCATTAGTATAAAGGCAGTTTAATCAAGATGTTATGAATAAATAAATGTCGAAAAACTTTTGTAACAGTACTTACTACTTAAAGTTATAAATAAGTAACAAAGAATAATGGACAATGAACAATTTTGCTTACGCTTGATAAACAGTATAATATAAAAAATAAAAGTATCGTTTTTATATATCTACCTACTTAGTTTTACAAAAGTTTTTCGGCATTTGTTTTCATATAATTAACAATATAACAGTAGTTTATAAAAACATGTAGGGCACATTAAATAGCTCGAAGACCTTAATGCATACTAACAAACTATAAAAAAAGTTTAAAAAAGCCAAAATAAAACCTGTAATGTTTTAATATTACAGGTTCATGAAAATATTTTTTTTTTCACTTTTTAATTAAACGAAAGTCAAAATTTGTAATACTATTTATGCGTAAGTAACATTAAAAGACTCGAAGAGTCATTTATTTTAATACTCCCACAAATCTTGTTCAAAATTAAAAATTTCTTCTTTTACCCTTTCAGCTTCAAGAAGAGCCTCTAATCCTATAGTATAATCTTCAATTCGTCTATTATTATAGGTATTTGATTCTTGAACTATATAACTCGAAAACATTCTTTTAAAAAATATATCATCAAAAGTTCTTCTTTCGGCATCATTATGTGGGTTAAAAACTTCGTGGTTTGAAAATATTTTTCTTGCTTCAGGAAAATAAATCCAAAACAATTTTTTATATTTAACATTCTCCTGATCTTCATCATCTTCTTTATAATATTCACGAATTGGACAAATTCCAACCACTCTAACTTCTAATACAGATCTTTGTTTATCAAAAAACCATAATTCTTTAACCAAGTATTGTTTTACATCTTTTGTATTATATGTACCCTCTATAACAACTTCTTCCATTTCTCCTGTTTCGATATTTTCAATCATTTGTACCTCATTTTTGGCACCAAACTTTTCTTCAATGTCTTTCATTGTCATTATAGAACCAAATTCTTGAGAACCATTTTCAGTATATGCTGTTAAACCTTGATTTTTAATTCCCCACATTAATAAATCAATTAAACTCATTCTATCTCCAACAGGATTGTCGTCAGGATAATATAAGGGAAGGTTAATTTTTTCGCGTAAATCAATTTTACGCCAAACTGTTTTAGACCACATTATATCTGCTTCTCTTATAAATTGATATGCTGTTGGTTTTCTATCTGTTACTTTATTTTTATCATACAGACCACCTGATATTTGGGCTTTTACATTAAAAAATGAAACTATTAAGATAAGGATTATTAATTTTTTCATATAATATTGATTTAAGGTCTTCGACCGATTTAATGTTGCTTACACATGATATATTTTAAAATCTTCAATTATTCAATGATACAAAATATTGAATAACAGTAAAATTATTAACCTATTTTAGTATATGTAAGTAAGTGAATAGTTAAAAATGAATAATTAAAAAAGATTGTTTACGCCTGATTAAGGTCTTCGATCTATTTAATATCGCTTACGTGTTTTGTAAGTTACTATAAAATAGCAAAGCGATGTCCTTTCAGGGCGTTTTTGCCTACGAATACATTTACACATAGGGCGTACCCCATGTTAATGCTTATGCCCATTCAGGGCAAAAAAACTTGCTAACAAAATAAAAAAACATTTTAGGAACTAATAAAAAACTTAAATAAGCTTCTTTTGCTCGTATTTTTATAAGACCAGGCATGACCTATAAAATTGCTGACTTTATGGACGCACACTAATTATAAAAAAAGGCTCGAAAAGCCAATATAAAACCTGTAATGTTAAATATTACAGGTTCATAGAAATATATATAAGAAGTTTTACAAAAGTTTTTCGGCATTTATTTTCATATAATAAACAATATAACAGTAGTTTGTAAAAATGCGTAAGCCACATTAAATAGGTCGAAGACCTTATTTTTGTACTTAAATTTTTTTTACTTTTAAATTAAATGAAAGTCAAAATTTGTAATACTAATTTATGCGTAAGCAACATTAAAAGACTCGAAGAGTCCTTTTTTAATATTCCCACAAATCTTGTTCAAAATTAAATATTTCTTCTTTTATTCTTTCAGCTTCAAGAAGAGCCTCTAAACCTAGTGTATAATCTTCAATTCGTCTATTATTATAGGTATTTGATTCTTGAACTATATAACTCGAAAACATTCTTTTAAAAAATATATCATCAAAAGTTCTTCTTTCGGCATCATTATGTGGGTTAAAAACTTCGTGGTTTGAAAATATTTTTCTTGCTTCAGGAAAATAAATCCAAAACAATTTTTTATATTTAACATTCTCCTGATCTTCATCATCTTCTTTATAATATTCACGAATTGGACAAATTCCAACCACTCTAACTTCTAATACAGATCTTTGTTTATCAAAAAACCATAATTCTTTAACCAAGTATTGTTTTACATCTTTTGTATTATATGTACCCTCTATAACAACTTCTTCCATTTCTCCTGTTTCGATATTTTCAATCATTTGTACCTCATTTTTGGCACCAAACTTTTCTTCAATGTCTTTCATTGTCATTACAGAACCAAATTCATCAGAACCATTTTCTGAATATGCTGTTAAACCTTGATTTTTAATTCCCCACATTAATAAGTCAATTAAACTCATTCTATCTCCAATTGGATTGTCATCTGGATAATATAAAGGTAAGTTAATTTTTTCGCGTAAATCAATTTTACGCCAAACTGTTTTAGACCACATTACATCAGCTTCTCGCAAAAACTGGTAAGGTACAGGTTTTCTATCACTTACATGCGATTTTACATATACTCCATCCAGTACATCTTGTGCTTTTGCATTATTATTTGTCACAAACAAAAATGCAACTATTATAACAAAAATTATTGCTTTTTTCATTTCTATTGATTTATAATTAATATTTGTAAAAAATATAATATAGCTATTACTTTAAAGCTATATAATTATGTGCTAAGTTATTTTTATAAGTACTCAAACAAAAGTTTTTGCACATTTAATTAGTGTAATTACCACTAAACATCATGATTATAACAATATTAATAGGCAATTACCTTTGTTACATACAATTACTATAGGAGCTTATAATAAAGCCTTAAGCTAAATTTAAAACGCTGTTTTATTAAAATTTATTGTTTATTTGGTCTATGACCTTAGAATGCGTAAGCAACATTAAAAAAGGTCGAAGACCTCTTTAATTAAAAAATAAGAAATATTGAGCCAAACCTGCAAGCCCACCAAGAATTGCTCCTACAATAACCAGCTTTGTTTCGTCCTCCTGAAACACAGGTCTTAAAAAGCCAACAAATTCGGGTTTTGACAAAGCACTCATTTTTGTTGATAAAATATTTTTTATATTCAAAGCATGTTCTGCATAAGGAAATACATCTCTAATAGCAATTGGTAGCTCTTCAATAAAACGATATTGTGCAATATTTTTTGCATATTCCATTCTTTTGGAAATTGCAAAAAATTCTACTAATTTTTTTGATTTACCTATTAACGAATCTGTAAATATATCAATATGTTTTTTGATAATATCAGCCATTTTTTCGGGAGTAGGTCCTCGCAAAATAAATTCAAAAATACTTTCGGTTGTTAAAATACGTTTTGTAATAATTTGAGCATATTCATCAGCAACCTCATTCTGACGTTTCAAAAAAGCACCTTGAAGTTTATAACCAAATATATTTTTAGGTTCAACTGGCTCAAAAATAAGTTTTAAGGCTAAATAATTAGTTAAATACCCAACTATAATTCCAAAAGTAGGGAGCATCCACCATGGGTCATAAAAAAAGAAAACAGCCATTTGTACAAGCCCAAACAGAAATCCAAAATAAAAACCAGACTTTTCAATAAACTTAAACTCATTTTTTCCAACATTCAAAAAAATCTCGTTTATTAATGATTTGTCTTCCATAAGAGTTTCAACAGCTAATGTTTTAAGGTCGAGCAGGTCTACAATATTTGCTTTTAAATCGGACATAACACCCTCTATTATAAAAGGTAAGTCATCTGCTACTTTTAGGTAAATAACATCTTTGGTAAGTTGTGGCAGGTTTTTCCATAAAATAGGTGACTGTGCATTCATCACCTCATTAATTATTTGTTTTGATAAACCTTCAAGTCCGACTGCCATATCTTCGGCAACTCTTTTGGGGTTCAACTGCGAAAACACTTCTTCTATATCTACTAACTTACCAGTCATCAAATCGACTGATATTCCAGCCATTTTTTTTGCTTTCGAGGGAATTATACCTTGCCAGCCTATTGGTCTGATTCCTACAAACTCTATTGGATAAAAAGTCATTTTTAGAGCTAATACATTTGTACCCCAACCTACAATACCACTAATAACAGGTATTGAAAAATAAGGTAATAACTCAATCAGCTTATTTAGAAATTCGTCCATTCTTTTATTTGTAATAAAATTTTTGAAGCCGCAAAATAACAAATATTATTTTTAAATTAATATTTATTTTGATATTATTTAAAATTATTAATTTTATTGACTCTTCTTTATCGAAAAACTTTTGTAAGGCTACTTAGGTACAAAGTTAAGAAGTTAAAAGCTAAAAGTTTGTTGTGGCTTGATTGTTTGTATACTTTCAAAAATTGGCTACCTACATAAAGTCGAACACACGTCTATTTGCAACAAGTTTCGTCTGTCTGGGTTTTCACTTGACAGTAAGTGAACAACAGGTGAAGTATTGATAGAAAAAAAACATTCTGATTTTTTCCAATCACGAATAGGTGTAAGCAAAATTATTAATTATTAATTATTTGGAAACAAAACCCGTCAGACCGCTTGGAGCGCTTAGACGGATGTCTTGTAGCACATAGTATGTAATTTTTAAACTCCACAGAAAAAGACCTTAAGAGTTCAAAATCGGTTTAAGTACTTTTTCCACATCTGTATAAAATTTAGGTGCATCAAAATCTTTGCGTTTCCATAGATATTTTTTTATGCTTTCGAGAAACATTTTACTTATTATTTTTTGTGCCACTTCTTTTTCAGTTATTCTACAATACTCTTCATAGTCAGGAACATTTACAAACATTCCAAAAACACCAGATTTCCATTGCCATAATTTTTTATCAGAACGAAATGAATGTGTTTTGGGATTTATTGCCATAAAAATTAAACATATCTCTTTCAACTTACTACCATAATTTGATATACCTAAACGATTACTTAATAACTGACTTAATTCATAAGTAAAATATATAGCTTTATCATTAACTCCAGAGTCAGTCATTGCAGAGAACCCCAAAGGCAATTTTTTATCATCAATCATAATTTATTGTATTTAACTTAGTCTATTTAATACACTGTGTATGTGGATTGTATTATCGAATACAATAACTTAGTTCTGTTTAATATATATTTCCCATCATTATAATAAATTTGATTTGGATAACGTCCCAACTCTCCAACACATGTTATGCCATACTTCCAAACTTCTCCTCCATTTAACCAAATGCTGTCTTGTGCTACTGTTTCGCCCCAATGTAATAAAGGATACCATCCTTATTTTGCTGATTTTAAAACGTATTGTTCACAATTTCCTTTCTTGTGTCGTCTTATTTCTACTCTTTTTATTGATTTCTTAAACTTTTTAGCTCTTTTTTCTGTTAATTCATGACTTCCAGCTTCATGAATTTTTAAATAAGATGTTGTAATAACAGTTATTGCAAAAATAAATAAAATAAATAAATTTCTAAACCTTGTTTTTCTAATTTTTGAAATTTCTCGACCTGTGCAATCAAAAGTCCGTAAGGACGACAACTATTGTTAAACCACGATGATAAT
>JAOZVK010000649.1 GCA_029938185.1 Bacteroidales bacterium
TAGCTTATTTAAGTTTTTTATTAGTTCCTAAAATGTTTTTTTATTTCGTTAGTAGTTTTTTTTGCCCTCGAATGGGCATAAGCATTAACCCAACTTGACTTTTTTTACCCGAATTTTATTAAAAATAAAAAAAAACATTTGTAAACTACTGCTAATCAGTAATAACCTATAATTTATATTGATTCTAAATAAGATTAATAAACTCTTAATAAATATATTAGCTAAAGGCGAGTTTGTGTGTAGTACCCGAATTGACTTTTTTTATAATTTTTGATTTTTTACATTTGCAAAATGTTTATAAAGACAACTGTAAAAATAGATAAAAAATCTGGCAAGCGATACGAATATTATAGCTTGTGTGAGAGTTACCGTTTGAACGGAAAACCAGGCTACCCGTCAGAAGTTGGACAGTCTTGTTTATCATGTATTTTGTAACAGGATAAAAATCAATCCTGTTAATCCTATAAATCCTGTCAAAAAATAAAATAATGTCCAATACTATACGTGTAGCCGAAAACCAAGACGAAGAACAATAATATCTGGAGCTTTGAAAAAATAAACATGCAAATCCTGTTAATCTTGTATAAGTAATACTAAAGAAACTTATGACTAATTTCAGCAGTCTAAGTAATTGAACAGTTAAAAAATAAAAGTTTGCTTATGCCTGATAAAACAGAATAATATTAAAAACAAAAGTGTCATTTTTATATGGCTATCTACTTAGAATCTTATTTTGGTTCGAGTAAGCATTTTTTTAATCTTACTACGTTCATTTCTAAGTTTTATATTTTTTCTTAAATCAAGCTTTTGCAGTTTTTTTAATTTTATAAAATGATACGGTAAACTTGTTAAGCGATTTCTTGATAAGTCAAAATAAATAAGATTCCACAGTTTTCCTATTTCGGGAGGTAAGTAAGAAATTCTGTTTCTAGATAAATCAAAGGTTTGTAAACTTCTTAGTCTATATATGTTACATGGTAATTTAACAAGCTTATTATTAGTTAAATGTAAAGCTCGCAAATTTCGTAATCTTCCTATTTCTTCGGGAAGTTTAATTAAATTATTATTTTCCAATCCAAGTAATTGTAGTCTTCTTAAACTTCCTATTTCTTTGGGTAATCTACTAATTCCATTTTCTGATAAACCCAAACTTATTAAGTTTCTCAATTTACTCAAAATTTTTAAGCCAGATTTTAAATTATATTTTAGTTTGGGGTTTTTACTTAAATCAAGGTATTGAAGCTTCTGAAGTGTTACAATTTCAATTGGAATACTTGAAATATTATTATTTTCAAAATTCAAATACTGAAGATTAGTAAATTTACTTATTTCTTTTGGTATTTGGTTCAGGTTAAGATATGCTAAACTCAAAATATATACTTTTGATGGATTTTTTAATCCATCTTTTACTGATAAGTATGTTTTTTTTGATGAAAGCTCCTTTAATGTCAGCAGATTAGTTTGTCCCAACAACATTATATTACTTTGTAATAAAATAATTAAAAGAAAAAACTTATTATATAGTTTTATTAAGCTCATTAACTTATTTTTTTAAATCTTTATATTATTAAATATTTAGCCTGAATAATTCATAAATGTGCTATTCCGATGTGTAACTGTCGGTATATTTAAACGTCCTCAATTATTAAAAAATTTGTGGTGTTCAAATCTATCAGACATTTACGCATCTCATAACCAGAATTTATTAATTAATCAGCTTAGGAATTGTGGCTACACGTATAGTATTGGACATTATTTTATTTTTTGACAGGATTTACAGGATTAACAGGATTTTAAACATGTAAATCTTGTCAAAGTAATACTAAAGAAACTTATGACTTATTTCAGTAGTCTAAGTAAGTGAACAGTTAAAAGATAAAAGTTTGCATACGCCTGATAAAACAGAATAATATTAAAAACAAAAGTGTCGTTTTTATATGGCTATCTACTTATATTTCAAAGTTGAGTTTTAGCAATAATTTTTTTCACATAATATTATGTAAGAAATAAGATGATATTTATTAAAAATCAAATATATAACCAATTGAAAAACCAAATCCAAAACCTTCTTCTTTTTCAGTATACATATATTTATATTCAATATAAGGAGATGCAACAATTTTCTCAGCTAAATAAAAATTTACTCTCAAACCTGCGGAGGCACTCAAAAAAATACTTTCATTTTTGTTAGCCTCATGTATATAATCCAAAGATAATGGATTTATAAATGGCGAAAGTGATAACTTATCATTAGGATATAAGTGGAAACTAACTCCTTCGGTAAATATTAAAGCCAATAAAATTAATAATGCTTCATCGGTGCCTCCAAATGAGCTACAACCATCAAGACAACCATCAAATGTACCATAGGTAAGAGATATAGCCATTAGTGCAATGCCTCCTGGTGCATGAATATAGTTATTTCCAAAAAGTAAGTGAGAGTTTAAACTAAAATGTTTCGATAAATATAGTTGAAACCCAAGACCATAACCGCTTTTAAGTGAGAAGTTTTCATATTTTATTTGATTCGTTTCTAACGATACAGTTAAACCTTCGTCATAAATTTGTGAATACGAAAACGAAAAAAATGAGATTAATATATTTAAAACAATAATTTTTTTCATATTTTTTAATATTAACTAAGGTCTTCGACCTATTTATAGTTGCTTACGCATTAGTACAAAGACAATTTAATCAGGAAGTTATGAATAAGTAAATGTCGAAAAACTTTTGTAACAGTACTTATGTACTAAAATAAGTCATAAAATTAAAGTATAATTTAAAACTTATTAATATAAGGTTTATTACCAGCAAATACGATTGCTAATTTTA
>JAOZVK010000193.1:0-2305 GCA_029938185.1 Bacteroidales bacterium
ACTTACAATGAGTTTTTTTTCTTGATATTCTTCCTTTCGTGTTTTTAATTTCATAGCGACTGCAAAAGTATTTCATTTTTTATTTAAATATTTATCCAATCGTGCTATTTTTACTTTTTTATATTTCTGTTTTCGCAATAGTGCATATCGGAAATGTGCTGGTGGCGGTGGTTTTGTAGTGTTTTTTTTTTGAGTGCGAAGCACGAAAAAAACACTACAAAACCACTGACACCCAGCACAATGTTATCATCTTTCTTTTTTCAATCCGTTGTTCTTAGTTACATTACAGTTACATTAAATATTTACTGGTAATCAAAGAGTTATCAATTTGTATCATTAAATAGTCAGCTTGTTATTACATTAAAATCTACGCCCAAAACGGAATATATTTTGTGTAACGTTTTGCTTTATTTTCAGTATCAAATTCTTTTATCATTCCGCTGTTTAAAGCATCTTTCATTATTTTAGAAACCATTGGATAATTCTTTTTTTCAATTTTAAATCGTTCTCTTAATGATTGATTTGTCATAAATTCATCAAAAACGTATTTTAAACAGCAATGTTGATATGTCGCTCTAATCTTATCTTGTTTATCCATTTCTCTTAATTCTCTCGGTGCGTATAAATAAACACGTGTAAACATTTCTTCGCCTTGAAATTTCGGTGCAGGAAGTTGAAATAATTCACATTGTGTAATTACTTTGTCAATTCCTGTTCCCCTTTCTTCGCAAAGATTTATTCTTCGCATAAACGACGCAAGTTTTTCATTTCTCGAAAATGGATTATGGTCTATAAATCGTAATGTATCAATAAGTGGATTTCCCGGATTTGTTATTTCTACTCGACCAGTAAAAATTTCAACCATAACACTTGTCCCACGAATACTAAAATCTTGATGAATTAAGGCATTGGCAACAAGTTCCCTTATTGCAATTTTAGGAAACATTCTAACTTCTTTCCGAAACGAAGTTCCTATCTCTTCACTTGTAGGCAATTGGTCATTTACATAATTTACTAAATCATCAAATCCGATTGCAAATCCTTTTTTGTTTTGATGTTCTTTTATTGTTTCAAGTCTGCCTTTTCCTTTATAAATAATTACTCTTGTTACTTTTCTACGCAAATTATCAAACTGTTCTAAATTTTTGGCAAATAAAATTGCACCGAGATTTTTGATATTATACAGATTTTCAGAACTTTCGATAAATTCTTCTTGCGTTAATTTTTCAATTATTGAATTTTGATTAAATGGCATTTTTTGTCCAGTAAGTTCAAAATACGCAGAAAAATCAAGCAATTCTAAAACTTTATCTGCCGAAATATTAGTTTTTGCATTTCTATCTTCAAAATTTAGTTGTTCGCTTTTATTCCAAATTTTCCGTTCTTTTTCTGGAAACTCAATTAATTTTCGTGTAATACTTCCAATTCTGATATAAGCGATATTCTTAAATTTAACGGGTTCTTGTTTATTTGCTGGAATTTTAAATATTGCTATTTGCTTATCGTCATAATCAAAAACGTTAATCTCAAAATCAATTCTTGGACTTAATCTTTGAGCAATCCAATGCTCTAACTCTTCATTTCCTTTTTTACTGGTTGTTGGATTAAAATTAGTTCCGACAATTTCATGTGTATCGTCTTTTACGCCAAATATTAAATATCCGTGTGATTTATTTCTCAAAGTTGCACCGTTTGAAAGGGCAGAAATTTTTTCGCCTATCATTTCAGAACTTGAATTATCTACTTTAAATTCAAGCCATTCTGTTTCGTTCGGTAAATTAACAAACTGTTCAAGTAATATTTGCTTTTCATTTTCCATATTTTAGAATTGGTTTTTCAAATCTTTAATGATACGTTCTAATTCTATTTCACTTTTGTTTAAGCCCAACACGTTTATGGCATATCCTATTGTAGAACAATAATTGTAATCGTATTTATTTAAATTTTCTTGATAAAGATTGGCTGCTACCGTATTATCCGGATTGTCAACAAGAAACACATTAAAACATTCTGTTTTAATAGTTTCATCTCTATATTTTGTTAATTTATCAAGATTTTCAAGTGCTAAACTAAGGTTTATATTTCTAAAATCTGAAAATACTTTTTTTACGGATTTCCATTCTTTTGTTTTTATCATAAAGTTCATAAATTTCATATAGTGTTCAATAGAAAAATTACCGATATACTTCTGAATAAATAAACTTTCATTTTCAAAAAATTCATATTTTATTTCCATTTTCTGATATTAAAATTGATGATAACGAATACGGCTTGGTGGCGGTGGTTTTTGGGGGTTTTTTTTTTT
>JAOZVK010000193.1:2315-9719 GCA_029938185.1 Bacteroidales bacterium
GGGCCCCCCCCCACAAAAAAACAGCCCAAAACCACTGACAACCAAGCAAATGATATGTGCATTTCAATCATTCCATTTCTGTTAAAATTCTGTTGTATGTAATAATTCATCAAGAGAGATAATGTTATCAAATCCTTTTTTTATTAAACCGTTTAAAAGTTTTTTATCCCTTGTTACTATTGACAAATTCATTTCTAACGACAAAGCAATGTATGCAGTGTCTTTAATATCAATATCTTGACACAAATCAACTGCCTTTTGTTTATTTTTGTCAGTTATGTAAAGTTCGGGAATAACAGTTATTTGTTTGAATAAACGTTGAATAAAATCTTGTAAGTTTTCAATAGGTAATTTAGATTTTTTGAGAATTACAGATTTGTATTTATCAAGTTCTAACATTATAAAATCAGGTGCGTAGAACTTGTTATTTTCGAACAATTTTATAAAAAATTCTTTACCACTTATCAAGGCTGAAAATATTACATTTGCATCAATTATATATTTTTTCATATCTTGTTAAAATTTAAGAATTTATGTTTGTATTCATCCCACGCATCTTGCCGTGCTGTTTCAAATTCGTTTTCCCAATTTACGTTTTTGCTTGCTTGCAAATGTTTTGTTATTCTATTTGCAGATACTTGTAACTCTCTTAATTCTAACTGTTTTTGAAGAAATTCTTGAATATATATCACTCCAAAATCGGATAATAAATTGTCGTTTACATTTATACTTATTTGCATAATTTGTATTTCTTTAAGTTGTTTAAAAATAAATACCACAAAGATAAGAAATTGTAATATTTATAATGTGTATTTTGTTAAATTTATTTTTATAAAACAAAAACATCGAAATTCAAAAAAAACTTCGAGGTTCATAATCCGCTTGTTTTAGTAGTCTTACCGTTTTTGAAATAAACAGAAGCCTACAACCATAGTTTAATCATACACACCTGAACAATAATCACCATCAGACGCACAAGTATCACAATCTGTGCAGTTAGAATTGCTATCTACACCTGTCTCACAACTATTTGACTGAACAACGTCATCAAATACAATCAAATCAGTAATCTCAAAATTTTCCATTGCTTACTTTTTTAGTTAATAAATTTATTTAATTTTTCCACCAAAAGTTTTTTTGTCATTTCTTTAATAAAATCACAATTTGTTTGTGAAATTATTTTTCTCTGAATATTTTGTATTTCTGGTAAAATATCAAATGAAAGGCTTATTGATATATTATGTTTTTTTAACCAATCAATCTTTGATTTTGTCAGTAAACTACCATTTGTTGTAAGAGAATTTACTATTTTAATATTTTCTTTTGTAGCTTTTTTTACTGAATATTCAATAGCCCAAGTTAATAAATTCCACATAATGGTTGGCTCACCTCCACCTAAATATGATATTCTTACAAATTTTTTCTCTTTTCCATTTTCTAACAGAAAGTCTATCGCTGTTTTAAGGTCTTCTTTCTTAATAATACTTTTACTACGAGCTTCTTGTGAATAACAATAACTACATTCGAAATTGCATTTGTCTGTTAATAGTATAGTTGCGTAGTTGAAGCTATTTCTTAAATAGTTGGGGGTTGTAAAACTTACAACGGGTAACTGTTGCAACTGTTTAAATATATTAAAAGTTTTAGTTTTCTTTTCTTCTTCGGAAATGTCTTTATTGCCTAAGATTTTTTTAAATAGAATGACTGAACCCGAACTCGCATAAAATGATGCTTTCCGTAATGGCGAATATACAATATATCGCTTTTTATAAGGTATAAAAAAAGTATCGTTTTTCAAATCAGTATGTCTATCTTCAACTATTTTATCCATGTTTTTAAATTGTTATCAAATATAATAAATTTGAAATAAAGTAATTCGCTATTTATCTGTATGATTTTTATTTTTAGTCGTCCTGTGTGGTGGATTGATTTTAAACCTAATAGCTTTGATATACCTAATGTCATTAATTATTGCTTTTAGTAACCTATGCCAACCATCTAATATCCATCCTTCCGCACTTATAATTAAAGGAAAATCTAAATTAGCTTTATTAATCCTTTTTACATGATTTAAAAAATCAAATATGCTCATTTCTTTTTGCCATACACGAACATTTAAATTTACAGAATATGTATCCAATTCGTATTCCACTATATTACTACTATCTTTAATTTGCTCAAATAAATCAGCTGTATCCCAATATTTGCATGTTTTCATGCCACAAACATGTTCAATAGTTGGACTTTCTATAAATGGTATCATTGGATATTTTATTAAATTAGTGTGTAATATTTTTTTGATAATTCAGTTAGTCCTTCTGAATTTGATACTGCGTTCATTTATTAATTAAAAGTTCAAATTAAACATATGCACAAAATTAGGTATATCTTAGGTTTTTACCACAAATAATGCAATGAATAATTAGTCAATTATTAGTCAATAATTGGTCAACAGTTTTTTGAAGCTCTGAAAAAAATAAATATTCATATTCATTTCTTTGAGTTCTATCTATTTGTAAAAATTTATTAATTAATTTTTCACTTTCATTTTCCTGATTATTTACTATTACTTTTGATGTTAAATTGTCAAAATCTACAATATTATTCGAATATTTTACAAAAATTTCTGTTCCCGATTTAGGTAGTTTACTATAATTTGCTATCGTTAAATAATGACTTATAAATAATTCAAAATTGTTAATTGCAGGAATTTTTAATGCAAAAGACGTGATAATATGATTATGCGTTTTATTATGAACTTTTAAATATAAACAATCATCGTAAAACTCAACAGGAAAGGTCTCTACATTGTAATCAAATATTTGATAATCAAACATTAACTGATTTTCTTTATAATACAATTTTGCTTTTGCTCTTGCTAATTTTGGTGTTCCTCTAAATTTGAAATAAGTATAATAACTGCCTATGACTTTTTGAAAAAAAATATCAAAATTGGTGGTTATTTTTGGTAAATCTAATATTCTTTCGTTTGCATAATCATTAATTTTTTTAAGCTCATCTTGTTTCAGATGTGATATAAGTCTTCCATTTAATATTTTAATATCGTTTGGAATGTTGAAGCATTTTATAAATTCACTATAATTTATTTTCTTGTAGCAATACTGAATTATTTGTTCAATTGTATAATTCTGAATAGTTATTTTATTATTATTGTTTTTAGGTTTTTCAAGTAATAAACGAGATAAGGTATTTTTGCTTGCAACTGTTTGTTCACTATTTTTAATAATAAATTTTATTTCCTGCGAGATAAATTTATCATTTATATCTTTCTGATGTTTTTTTAGTATTAATTTTTTTAGAATTAATAAATGGTAAGGATGAAGATTTATTATCATTTTGGATTATTTTTGGGGTTGCACATATCGGTAACTTCTTGCTTTATCTGTTTTTATTACGATTTTAACTACTGTAAAAATAAGTCTTTTTTTGAAATAAATCAATTAAAACGTTTCAAAATCATCATCTGATTTGTCTTTGTTTGATAAATTCATATTAAATCCTTTATTTTTATGTTCTAAAATTTCGTTTTTTTGTTTATTTTCCTGCTTAATAATCACGTTTTCGCTTTGTAAATTACCAACTTTAAACACCGAAATCAACTCTTTTAACTGCTCGGCTTGTGCCGATAATTCTTCCGCTGATGCTGACATTTCTTCGGCTGAGGCTGAATTTTCGTTTGTTATCTCTGTCAGTTGTTGAACAGAAATATTAATATTCTCAACTCCGCTTTGTTGTTCTTTTCCTGCTGATACAATGTTATTTACAAGCTCTGCACTTTTTATTATTTCTGGAATTGTATTTTTTAATTTTTTACCCGCAATTTTTGAAATTTTTTGTCCTTTCTTTGATAATTTTCTAATTTCATCTGATGCTTTTTTTGTTTTATCTGCAAGTTTTCTAATTTCATAAGCTACCACAGAAAAACCTTCTCCTGCTTCTCCAGCTCGAGCTGCTTCTATTGAGGCATTTATCGACAATATATCTGTTTTATTTGCAATTTCTGTAATTATTGATATTTTTTTACTAATCTCTGATACAGATTTGATGGTTTGCACAAAAATTACATTACTCTGTTTCATTTCATTCGCCGATTTTGTTGATGTTTGTCCAGTTATTTCGGCATTTTGAGAATTTGAATTTATCATTGCAAGTATTTCTTCCATTGAAGTGGCAACTTCTTCTGTTGTTGATGCTTGCTCATTGGCTCTACTCGAAATATCTTGCGAAGCAGAACTTAGCTGATTACTCGCATCTGAAACGGCTGTTGCTGTGTCGTTTATATTTATAATAATCTCTCTGAAATTTGTATTTATCTCGTTTATTGAGCTGTAAAGTTCGCCAATTTCATCGTTTCGTTTTTCTGTTATTTGAAAATCTATCTGTTTGTTAGATATTTTTTTCATCGCTTTTACAACTTTTTCTATCGGCTTAGAAATTGATTTTGATAATAAATAAGCTGAAATTATTATCAACAATATTGCAATAATTGAAACTGACAGCATTATTTTTCCTTCGTAATAAATTGGTTCAAGCACTTCATCTACGCTTACGGTTGTAAAAAGTCCCCAATTCAGACCATCTATTTTTAGAGGCATATAGTAATCATATTCTTTGTTGGCAGAGCTTCCAACTTTTATGCCCTTTCCAGTTTCTTGATTATTGATACACCTTATTATTATGTCATCTTTCTTCTCATCTCCAATTTTACCAGATTTTACCATTCGGTCGGATTTAAGTCTGAATTTTCCGTCTTCCGATTTTCCAACAATATATGTATCGGAGGTTTGATAAAGTTTATTTGTTTGATGAACAATATTATTTATTTTTTTTGACGAAACTTGTAATACAAAAACACCTATTAATTTATCATTTTTATATACAGGTGTTCCAACAAAAGATGCTTGTTCGCCATCAGAGGGTGCATAAGATTGATAATCAGTTATTATTGTTTGTTTTTCGGTTATAACTTTTTTCCAAAGTTTTGCAAGATGAGTTTTTTTATATTTGCCGGTTGAAAGATTTGTCCCAAAGTCATTTTCACGTGCCACCGTAAACATTACATGTCCGTGTTTTGCACAAATAAAAAAAATGTCATAATAATCATTTATTTTGATGTAATCTGAAAAATAATCATAATGTTTTTTTGTTTTTATTTTTTGTTTTTTTGAAGTGCGAAGCACGAAAAAAACAAAAAATAAAATTACTACAAACCTAATGTTAGCAACTTTCTATTCTGTTTTCGTAGCTTATAGTTCTTTTTAATCATATTACTATCACATTAGTTAATGTTTGATATTCAGCCAATAAAACAATGAAATGTTTCGTTTAATCACATTACCATCACATTAGATTTATGCCCAAAATGGAATGTATTTTGAATATCTCCTTGCTTTATTTTCAGGGTCAAATTCTTTTATTAATCCGTCTTCTATCGTTTCTTTAATTATACGAGACCCTGTCGAATAGTTTTTTTCTGCAATGTTAAAACGTTTTCTTAAAGTTTGATTTGACATTAATTCATTCAGAACATATTTTAATGAACAGTGTTGATAACAAGCTCTTATTTTTTCCTGTTTATCCATTTGTCTCAATGTTTTTTGAGCGTAAAGAAAAACTCTTGTAAATTCTTTATCTCCGTGAAATTTTGGTGCCGGTAATTGAAATAATTCACTTTCAATTATCACTTTATCAATTCCTGTTCCACGCTCTTCGCAAATGTTTATTCTACGCATAAATGATGCAATTTTTTCATTTCGAGAAACAGGATTGTGGTCTATAAATCGTAAAGTTTCAATTAATGGTGCTCCCGGATTTGTAATTTCAATTCTGTCAATAAAAATTTCAATCATTACACTTGTTCCACGAATTGTAAAATCTTGATGAATTAAAGCATTTGCAACAAGTTCTCTTATTGCAATTTTAGGATACATTTTCACTTCTTTTCTAAATGCTTTTTCAATTACTTGATTTTGAGGCAATTTATCATCAATATAGTCAATCATTTCGTCAAAAGCAATTGCATAACCTTTGTCAATCTGACGCTCTTGTATAGTTTCAAACCTACCTTTTCCTTTGTAGAAAATAATTCCGGTGCTTTTCTCCACAAAATATCGAATTGAGTTAAATCTTTTGCAAAAAGTATCGCTCCAAAATTTGTTATATCGTATTTTGTTTTGATTTAATAATAAATTTCTCACTTTCTAATCGTTCCAAGATTGCCGATTGATTAAATGGCATTTTTTGATTTATCAGCTCGTAATATCTGTAATAATCAATTAATTCCAGAACTTTATCATTATTCAAATTTTGCATAGCAATTCCTTGTTCAAATTTGAAAGTTTTATCTTTATTCCATATTTTCTTTTCTTTTTCAGGGAAATCGTTTAAGCTCCTTGTAATACTGCCAATTCTGATATAAGCATTGTTTGTAAATCGAACAGGAACGCTTGAAGTTGCAGGTATTTCAAACACTGAAATCATTTTGTTATCATATTGAAATACAGATATTTTAAAATCAATTCTTGGATTTAATCGCTGAATAATCCAATGTTCTAACTCTTCATTTCCTTTTTTTGTCGTTAATGGGTTAAAATTTGTTCCAACAATATCGTGCGTATCATCTTTAACACCGTATATCAAATAACCGTGTGTTTTATTTCTTAAAGAGGCACTATTTGAAAGAGCTGATATTTTTTGACCAATCATTTCAGGATTTGAATTATCAACTTTAAATTCAATCCATTCAGTTTCTGTTGGTAATTTTGTCAATTCTTCAAGTAAAATTTTGAAATCAGAGTTTTGCATAAAATGTTGCTATTTTTGGTTTTACAGCTATTTATAATAACATTAGGTAAATTATTGAAACTTCTCTTTTTTCCAATTATTAATAAATTTTGTGTCATTATCGTTTCCTATAAACCAAATTAATTTTATTTGATTAATATTAAAACGACTTATTATACTATTGAATTCTATATTTTCATGTTCCTTTTCAGCGTTGTTAAATATTTTTTTTAAATCTTTACTCTGAAAATTGCAACTATATTTTTTGTTTTCTTCAACAAACATAAATAAGTGTATGTAATATCCATCATCTTTCACAATTAAAATATGCTTATCGTCTATATATGCCTGAACTGGATATTTATAAGAAAAATCATCTCCAAATCTTCGTTCGTCATAAGGGTCTTCATTTTCTGTTCCAAACTCTTCAATATCACAGATATAAAGATTATTTATATTAAGATACTCAATATTAGATTTTCGTAATCCATCACCATCTAATTCTGTCGGTTGCGATTTGCTCTTTATGTCAAAAATAAATTTTCCTATCTTTGTTTTAAATATATTGTTCATTGTTGTTGTATTGAGTTGGTGCTAACG
>JAOZVK010000650.1 GCA_029938185.1 Bacteroidales bacterium
TCCTGTCAAATTATTACATTTATAAACTTAAGCAATTTATGTCTTAATACACTACCAGTTTTAAGTTAGTCGCTTTTTAACCGCAAAGTTACACAAAGTTTGACGCAAAATTTTGCTAATCTTTACTTTAATTCTATGATTAAAACTACTTGAAAAACAAGACTGTCCAACTTCTGACGGGTAGCTTAATAATGATTGTTTTATAAAAATTATACTTATAAAAAGAAGCAAAAATATTGTATATTTTTTTTTAAAAAAATTCAACTTTACAGAATAAGTAAATATATATGAAAAGCCAATATTTTTTAATAAATATAATAAAAAAAATGTGAAGTATGTGTTTGTATACTTTTTTTACAAAAAAAAACATTATTTTTGTTGAAATTTTAACGTTTTTAATGAAATAAAAATTTAAAGATAAAAAAATGAATTATATAAATATTGAAAAACAATATAACAAAATACTCCATAGCTTATATAATAACAATATAATAGCTGCTATTAAAAGAGCAGTAAAGCTTAGCGAAGAAAGCAAAAAAAATGATTTTTTAATACAACTTAATAATTATGAGGAAATATATTTAAATATTATAAAATACACAATTCAAGGAGTTAATGACCCTGAAAGAGAAAAAATATTTTCAAACTTATTAGTATCAATTGTTAAGTTGGTAGATGAACTTCGAGGCGATTTGTTAGGAAGTTTAAACATTGAATCATACAGAGAGAAAGTCAAAACAAAAAGATACTATTTACAAAATAAAGAAAATATATTTAACGAAAATAATGAAATAAGAGAAAAATCTATTAATGATATTTTTTTATTTATTTGGTTAAATACATTACTTGATAATGAAGAAACCGATTTGATTAAAAAAATTAATTTATCAGAAATAAATACATGGACAGAAAAAAGCCTTATAGTTAGTGCAGTTAGTATTAGTCTTCTAAAATCTTTCGACATAAAAAAAATTGATATTTTATTTAGTTTTTATTTAGAAAAACAAGAGAAGGTGTGGCAAAGAGCATTAGTTGGGCTTGTACTTGCTTTTTATCATTACCGCGATAGGCTTTCAATGTATCCTGATATACTCGAAAAAATAAAAACTAATTTAACTGATGATGATGCGAAAAAAAATATTGAACTTGTAGCAATTCAATTGATAAAATCGCGAGAAACAGAAAAAATTTCAAGAAAATTGAGAGATGAAATTTTTCCTGAAATGGAGAAAATTAAACCTCAAATTGAAGAAAAATTAAATTTAGATAACATTTTAACCGAAAGTTTTTCTGAAGAAAAAAATCCTGACTGGGAAAATATTTTCGAGGACGCTCCCGATTTATTAAACAAAATGGAAGAATTTTCTATGCTACAAATAGAAGGATCCGATGTTTTTCATAGTGCTTTTTCAATGCTTAAACATTTTCCTTTTTTCAATAAAATAAATAATTGGCTTGTACCATTTTATGCTGATAATACTGAATTAATCAAATCTTTAAAAAGCATTGATAATAGTATAAATACAAATATTTTTACTGATAATTTTGAACATGCTGCTTTTTTGTGTAATTCCGATAAATATTCATTTTGCTTTAATCTGGCACAAATGCCTGAAATGCAAAGATCAATGATGTTTGATCTATTTAAGGCAGAACTCGAAGGAATGAACGAAATATCTAAAGATGAAAAACTCTTAAATATGTCGGCAAGTAATAAGTATATTTTTACACAATATATTCAGGATTTATATAGGTTTTATAAACTATTTCCAGCAAAAAAACAATTTCCAGATATCTTTGGTTCACCTTTTATTATTTATGATTCTCAAATATTTAATCTAACTATAAATGATGTTAGTATAAGAAAAAATATAGCTCAGTTTTATTTCGAAAAAAATTATTATAGTGATGCTTTAGCTACATATTTACAAATTATTGACGAAGGTGTAGTAGAGCAAGTCATTTACGAAAAAATTGGATATTGCTATCAGATGCAAAAAAAATATAAATCAGCCCTTGATTATTATATTAAAGCAGAGCTTTTTGACACTAACCAAGTATGGAATCTTAAAAAAATTGCAATGTGTTACAGGCAATTATCAAAGCATGAATTAGCATTGGAGTATTATTTAAAAGCAGAAAAACATGATACTGAAAATCTTTATGTTCAGGCAAATATAGGTCATTGTTATTTAAATCTAAAAGACTACGAAAATGCATTAAAACATTATTTCAAAGTAGAATACTACGATCCATCTAATATTGCAATATTACGTCCTATTGCGTGGTGTGCATTTGTTTCTGGTAAGATTGATGTTTCTAAAAAATATTATTCACAATTAATTGAAAAAGAAGCTAATAAATACGATTATTTAAACATTGGAAATCTTGAGCTTTGTAGTGGAAGTAAATCAAAAGCTATAGATTATTATCAGAAAAGTATTAAATTTAAAGATAATAGTTTGAAAAAATTTATGAAAGATTTTAACGAAGACCGCAAATTTCTTTCAATATATAAAATTGATAACTTTGATATTCAGCTAATTATAGAATATCTAAAACATCTTGAGTATGCCAGTTAAGATGTTCGATTTGTTTAATGTAGCTTACACATTTTATTAATAGCCTAAGGAGTAGATAATTGATAATGAACAATTGATAATTTTGATTACATCATAATAATCAATTGTTCATTGCTTAAATTAGTAAGTAAGTACTGTTACAAAAGTTTTTCGGTATTCGCATTTATCCAATCAACTGTAATTCATCTGTATATAAAAATGCGTAAGCCACATTAAATAGGTCGAAGACTGGGGTGTTAATAATCA
>JAOZVK010000651.1 GCA_029938185.1 Bacteroidales bacterium
GATTTAATAGTTTAATTATCAAATAGTTTTAAGTTCGTAAAGTAGAACTAATAAAGTTTTTTAGATCTATATTTGTTAAGTTACACATTATTAGAGTGTTAATAAAATACATAAACCACATAAAATAGGTCATAGACCTTGATTATTAAACTATGGAAACAAATAAAATAAAATTTTCCGACTGCAAAAGCGAATATATAGAAGATACTTTCAAATTAAATCGACTTTTGGAACATAAGAGTTTAAGTGCTTGGATAGCAAAAAAAAAAACAATCGAATTTGATTCAATTGATGAAGGTGCATTAATAAAATTTCAAAAAATCTCAAATAGAAATATTCATACTTGGAACGAACAAGAACTTAATAAATATTTTATTGGACCAGTACTTACTCTTGTTAATTTTAATACATCGAAGTTCAAAATATTTGCAAATCGTGAAATATCTGCAACAATTGGTGATGTGGAGCTATACGGCATACCTGATGAACTTATTGCCACAGGCATATATCGACCAAAATTACCGTTTTTTTGCCTAAATGAATACAAAAAACAAGAAGACAGCCGAGGTGATGCAACCGGACAAGCTCTTGCCGCAATGCTTGTAGCACAAAAAAAAAACAATAATGATAAACCAATTTACGGTATCTATGTAGTAGGGAAATTTTGGCATTTTATGATACTAAAAGACAAACAATATGCAATAAGCAAATCTTATGCAGCAGATGACGAAGAAATTTTTGAAATATATAAAATACTAAAAGCTCTTAAAAAAATAATTATAGAACTTACAAATTAAGAAATATGCAATTAAGTACTATTACAAAAGTTTTTCGGCATTTGTTTTTATATAATTATCTATATGACAATATTATACAAAAAAGTGTAAGCCACATTAAATAGGTCAAAGACCTTAAATATGAAATTGTAAATCCGATAGAATGAACTATTGTAAACCCACAAAGATAATTGTGGGAAAATAGAGCAAAATTTTTTAATACCACAATTGGAACTTGGGTTAAAATTTGCGTAACTTTGCGACTAAGTAGATAGCTATATAAAAACAACTCTTTTGTTTTTTTATATTATGTTGTTTATCAAGCATAAGCAAAATTGTTAATTATTCATTATTAATTATTCATTATTAATTATTAATTACTTAATAAACATGGAAACAAAAAAAATAAAATTTTCCGATTGTAGTCGAGAATATCTAGAAAATAGGTTTAAATTAGAGCCAATACGAACAATAACATATTTGTCTGAATGGATTGACAAAAAATCAAACATTAAATATGATGACTACGAAAAAAAATATTTAACAAATTTAAAAAATTCTGTTATTGATTATGTTGATACATGGAACGAACAAGAGATTTTAGAATATTTTATAGGTCCATTATTATCTTTTGTTAATTTTAATACTTCTAAATTCAAAATATTTGCAAATCGAAAAATATCAGCAACAATTGACGGCATAGAATTATACGGTGCCCCTGATACACTTATTGCAACTGGAAGATACAGTCCCAAGTTGCCGTTTTTTTGCCTAAACGAATACAAACGACAAGAGGAAAGCAAAGGAGACGCAGCCGGACAAGCACTCGCAGCCATGCTTGCAACACAAGAACAAAACAAAAATGATAAACCCGTTTACGGTATTTATGTTGTAGGAAAGTATTGGCATTTTATGATACTAAAAGACAAACAATATGCAATAAGCAAAGCATATGTAGCCGACGACAAAGAAATTTTTGATATATACAAAATACTGAAAGCACTTAAAAACATAATTATGGAAATGACGAATTAAGAAATGTGCAATTAAATATGAAATTGTAAATAGTCCGATAGGACGGACTATTGTAAACCCACAACGATAGTTGTGGGAAAATAGAGTAAAATTTTTTTTAATACCACAGGTTGAAACTTTGCGAAACTTTGCATCAAACTTTGTGTAACTTTGCGGTTAAAAAGCGGCTAACTTAAAACTAATAGCCTAAAAACAACACTTTTGTTTTTTATATTATGTTGTTTATCAAGCGTAAGCAAAATTATTAATTATTCATTATTAATTATTCATTATTAATTACTTAATAAACATGGAAACAAAAAAAATAAAATTCTCCGATTGCAGAAGCGAATTTATTGAAGATACATTTCAGATTGTTCAAGTTAGAAATCATGAAATACTTGATAATTGGCTACAGCAAAAAAATAATATTAAAATTGATAATATAGAAACTACTCTTTTAGACAGATATAAAGAAATACTGATTGATAATGTGCGCACATGGATAGAACGTGAGCTTACAGAATATTTTATAGCTCCTTTGTTTGCACTTGTTAATTTTAATACTGATAAATTTAAGCTATTTTGCCGAAGAATATCTGCAACAATTGACGAAATAGAACTATACGGCGAACCCGATGCAATTATAGCTACTGGAAGATACAGTCCCAAGTTGCCGTTTTTCTGCCTAAACGAGTACAAACGACAAGAAGAAAATAGAGGCGATGCAGCCGGACAAGCACTTGCAGCCATGCTTGCAACACAAGAACAAAACAAAAATGATAAACCCGTTTACGGTATTTATGTTGTAGGAAAGTATTGGCATTTTATGATACTAAAAGACAAACAATATGCAATAAGCAAAGCATATGTAGCCGACGACAAAGAAATTTTTGATATATACAAAATACTGAAAGCACTTAAAAACATAATTATGGAAATGACAAATTATAAATTATAATTTTCTTAATAACTTAACAAACATGGAAACAAATAAAATGAAATTTTCCGATTGCAATAGAGAATATC
>JAOZVK010000652.1 GCA_029938185.1 Bacteroidales bacterium
AATAAAATTAGAACTAATAATATTGTTGTAGTTTATTAATTTTTATAAGCCCAGTCCAATACTATACGTGTAGCCTCCGCTTGTATTCCCAAAGTAATTTAATCTCAACAAATATTATCAGTGTGCTGCACCTAATACTCTAACATTATACTACTTTCTACAAATATTATCGCGACTCTGCTGCTTTTAGATACGAAGTGGGCATATAAAAATACGAGCAAATGCAGCTTATTTAAGGTTTTTATTAGTTCCTTAAATATTCTTTTGTTTAGTTAGTATTTTTTTGTATTATAGTTTAACCACAGAGTAACACTGAGTATAATCTCACAGTTTTTGTTCAATTTGACGTTTTTTGTGAGTTCTGAACATATTGTAGCCCATGAAAGTTGCGAAAATTTTTAATGAGATTAATACTTATATTTCAGTTAAGCAAAATACGAGTAATTTCTTAAATGTATAGCTTCAATCTGTAATTAATTCACAAGTATTTCAATTTTTTATTATAGTATGCAAATAAGGTCTTCAAGCTATTTATAGTTGCTTACGCATTAGTACAAAGGCTATTTAATCAAGAAGTTATAGATAAGTAAATGTCAAAAAACTTTTGTAACAGTACTTACTAAATGTTATTACAATTGTTATTTTTTCATATTATTAAATGTTAAAACTAAAGGTCAACGACCTATTTAGTGCCTGAACGGAAATAGATAAGACGTTAAAACACAAATCTTTATAGATGTAATTCATTTTGAATATTTGTAATTCTCTAAGCCTATAGTACATGGGGTGATTTTCAATATACCTGAATACTAACACTTTAATTCAATAGCATTGTAAAACATTCAAATGGATTTATCTCTATATTTGCCTGAATTACAAGATATTATCTATTTCCGTCCGGAGACTATTTAGCGCATTGGGCATAAGCATCTCAGTTAAAAAAGTTAGAATTTATCAAAATTCACTTGTAAATATCAAAAAAAAACGCTAAATTTGCAACTTCTACAGTCGCAATAAATTACCGTTAGCACCAATTAAATAAAAACATATGGATTTAATAAAGATTAAATTAGAAAATTTTAAATGTTTTAAAGAAATTGAAATTGAATTTGGCAAAATTACTTTATTGACAGGTGCCAATAGTAGTGGAAAAAGTTCTTTAATCTATGCTTTACTTACCATGTTTCAAACCGATGATTTTCCATTCTACTTATCCCCAAATGGAAATTTAATTTCAATAGGAAATTTTCGGAATATGGTTAGTGAATATGATAACAGCCAATTAATTAAAATAAAATTTGAAACAAAAAAAAATTGGTCTTTAACTACAACTTGGGAAAACAATTCGATAAATGATATGCCAAGATTGAACGAAATATATTTCAGTTGCAATACAGGAGAATTTCGAGTTAGCAAACAAAATGAAAAATACTATACCAAATTTCCAGACAAAACAGAGGAAGTCTTTGATAATATTGAAGATTTTAAAGATTTGTTTATAGACATAATGAATACTTTACCACAAGGAGGTTTGCAATATTATATAAATTACAATTTCTTCAAAGATTTATCATTTAATTTCATTCATTCTTACAGAACTAATCCGCAACGCAATTATTTACAAATACCCAAAGCAGGTAAAATACAGTCCAATGGGGCAGGTTTTGAAAATCAAATAATTGAATGGGAAGAAACTAATTCACCTAAAATTTTTGAGTTAATAGAAGTTTTATCAAAAATTGGATTGTTGTATGGATTAAACACTAATAAAATCGGAGACGGGATGTTTGATATCAAAATACAAACTAAACAAAATGGAATTTTCTCATCAATTGTAGATGTCGGATTTGGTGTAAGTAAACTTTTACCAATTATTGTAGCAGATTTACAATTACCAAATAATTCTCTTCTTGCAATTTCAGAACCGGAAATTGACTTACATCCAAGTATTCAGGCAAATTTTGCAAATTATTTATACGAACAAACAAAAAAAGGAAAAAAATACATAATTGAAACTCATAGTGAATATATAATAAATCGTTTAAGATTATTAATAGCAAAAGGCGAATTAAAGGAAGACGAAATTAAAACATATTATTTTAGTAATGATGGCAGGAAAACAAAAACTTATCCAATTAATTTAAAAATAGACGGACAAATAGAAAATGCCCCGAATGATTTTTTTGACACTTATGAAATTGATGTAATGGAAATTGCAATGCAAGGATAAATTCATGAAAAAAGATATTTTTATAGATAATAACATCGCTAAAAATTTTTCAAATCCAATTGATAATGAATACAAAAAATTAATTCGTTGGTTAATGAAAAATGATTTGGAACAACCAGAACAAAACGCCTATATAGTTGTTTCACAAAAATTAATCAACGAATACTCACGCTCTTCTACAAATGCGAAATCGCTTACAACAATTACAGTAATTATCTCAAAAATGTAAAAACAAGGAAGACGAATTTTTATTACAAATCAACAAATTAAAGATTTTCAAAAAGAACATTTTACTAAAAAAAACACTGAAAAAATTAAGATCAAACAAAGAAGATAGAGAACATATTCCTGTTGTATTTCTGTCTAAAAGAAAATATGTTTTGACACTTGATGAAAATTTCACTTATGATTTATTACATTTTTCGAAATTTGTTGCAACAGTTGAGAAAAGACCCGAAAATTTGCCATACGATAAATAAAATGGTGTTAACATGGGCTTCAGAACTCACAAAAAGCGTCAAATTGAACAAAAATAATGGCAAATTAAAATGAAAGATTTATATTGAATATAAAATGTCGAATATCTAAT